>JAIERD010000286.1 GCA_019747155.1 Pseudomonadaceae bacterium | reverse complement strand
GTCTTGCAATACGCCAACCAGTCGGCGCGCCTGTACGGCATGGACGTCTCCGGCAAGCTGCCGCTGGCCAGCAACGACCTGGGCAACTGGGGCGTCAATGGTCTGATCAACTACACCAACGGCAAGAACCGCGACAGCGGTGATGAGCTGTACAACATCATGCCGCTCAACGCCACGCTGGCGCTGACCCAGGACATCGGCGGCTGGAGCAACAGCCTGGAGATGCAAAGCGTACAGGCCAAAAACAACGGCTCGGACGTGCGCAACGAGATCCAGACCGCCGGCTACACCTTGTTCAACCTGCGCGCCAGCCACAGCTGGAAACAGGTGCGGCTCGACTTTGGCGTCGAAAACCTGGCCGACAAGTTCTACTACTTGCCCACCGGTGGCGCCTACACCGCCCAGGGCCGAACCATGTCAATGAATGGCATCGAGTGGGGCGTCGGTGTGCCAGGTATGGGCCGTTCGTTTTACACCGGGGTGAATGTGGCGTTCTAAACCACTCTGTTAGCACTACAGCAGCCCGCCGCAATGGCGGGCGGTTTTCTTTGGCTCTGTCCCAGTTATGCGTTGCGAGGGGCCTAAATTTTGGAGAGAGGGAATTAGCCTGATGCCTGTGCTGCCTGCACCGGCCAATCGCGGATAAATCCGCTCCTACAGGGTTGGCCAGCCGATGAAACTATTGCAGGTGCCGGGCTTGTGTAGGAGCGGCTTTTGGTAACAAAGGGCACCGCGAAGCAAGGGCGAGCACACTGGCAACCCTGCAGGACCACTACCGCTCTTTGTCCCACCTTCATCAGGGTCACGAACCTGGTGAAGGTGGGACTTGCGCGTTACAACACGTAACTAGTACATGGCCTTTTCTTTGGGCAGTCGCAGCCGGCGGGCCATTCGCCAGCCAGATGACTTCAATCAAGCCCGCCCCCGACACATCACGACAAAATGCCCCAGCGCCTGCGGCTATGGCCTCACGGCAAACTCTATTAAGCTCACGACCATGAATATTGCGTCCACCGACCTGCTGCAATTGGATAGCTCCAGCCCTGCGCCCAGCCTGCGCATCGCCGGCGCCTGGACGTTGCACAACTACGCCCGCCTCGAACAACAGTTAGCCAGCCTGCCACTGCCGATTGCGGCCAGCCAGGCGATTGATCTGCAGCAACTGGCGGCGCTGGACACTGCCGGCGCCGCCTTGCTGGTCAAGTTGCTCGGCAATAGTCGCAGCCGCCAGCTTAGCGAACAGGCCGAGGTCTTACCGGCCGCGCGCCGCGCCTTGTTGGCCACGGTGAGCGCCGCCCTGGAACAGATTCCCGCAGCCGTCCCACCCACCAAGCGCCACAGCCCGAGCCTATGGCTGGAACAACTGGGTCGCGGCATGGAAGGCTTCGGCCAGCAATTGCTGGCGTTGCTGAGCTTTATCGGTCTGATCCTCGCAACCCTGACCCGCACACTGCTGCAGCCGTCGCGCTGGCGGGTCACGGCACTGGTCGCGCAGATCCAGCAAACCGGCCTGAACGCCGCACCGATTGTGGCGCTGCTGACGTTCTTGGTCGGTGCGGTGGTGGCCTTTCTCGGCGCCACGGTGCTCAGCCGTTTCGGCGCCAGCATCTACACGGTGATGCTGGTGGCCTTCTCGTTTTTGCGTGAATTCGGCGTGCTGCTGACCGCCATCCTGCTGGCCGGGCGCACCGCCAGCGCCTTCACCGCGCAGATCGGCTCGATGAAGGCCAATGAAGAAATCGATGCGATCCGCACTCTCGGCCTCAACCCCATCGAGCTGCTGGTGTTGCCACGGGTGCTGGCGTTGCTGATCAGCCTGCCGCTGCTGACCTTTGTCGCCATGCTGTCGGGGATTTTTGGTGGCGCGCTGGTCTGCACCCTGACCCTGGATATTTCCCCGGCGCTGTTCTTGTCGATATTGCATGACGTGCCGGTGCAGCACTTTCTGGTCGGCATGGCCAAAGCCCCACTGTTTGCCTTCTTGATTGCCGCCATTGGCTGCCTGGAAGGCTTCAAAGTCAGCGGCAGCGCCGCCTCGGTGGGCGCCCACACCACCTCCAGCGTGGTGCAGTCGATCTTCGTGGTAATTCTGCTGGACGCCGCAGTAGCGTTGTTTTGTATGGAGATGGGCTGGTGAAGCATGTTCGGCACGTAGGGTGGGCTTCAGCCCACCAAGGCCATTGCGACCTGCTGCGGTGGGCTGAAGCCCACCCTACAATCGCATTTCAACTCATAACGGGGACATAGGCGGGTGAACTCGGCAACTGAAGCCATAGTGCAAGTGCGTGGGCTGACCAACAGCTTTGGCCCGCAGTGCGTGCATGAAAACCTCGATCTGGATATTTATCGCGGCGAAATCCTCGCCGTGGTCGGCGGCTCGGGCACCGGCAAATCGGTCTTGCTGCGCAGCATCGTCGGCCTGCGCGAACCGAATGCTGGCTCCGTGCAGGTGTTTGGCGAGACCCTGCAAGGCTTGTCCAGCCAGCGTCGGGCGCAACTGGAGCGGCGCTTTGGCGTGCTGTTCCAGCAGGGCGCATTGTTCTCCTCGCTGACAGTGCGCGAGAACATCGCCCTGCCGCTGATCGAGCATGCCGGCCTGTCCCGGGCGAGCGCCAATCAACTGGCCCAACTGAAAATATCCTTGGCCGGCTTGCCGAGCGGCGCGGCGGATAAATACCCGGCGCAACTGTCCGGCGGCATGATCAAACGGGCCGCTCTGGCCCGCGCGCTGGCACTGGACCCGGACATATTGTTTCTCGACGAACCCACCGCCGGCCTCGACCCGATTGGCGCGGCGGCCTTCGACCAGCTGATTCTGACCCTGCGCGACGCGCTGGGGCTGAGTGTGTTTCTGGTCACCCATGACCTCGACACCCTGTACCGCATCACCGACCGAGTCGCAGTGCTGGCCAACAAGCGAGTGCTAGTCGCCGACACCCTGGAGCGCGTGGCGGCCACTGACGATGCCTGGATTCGCGATTATTTCCACGGCCCGCGCGGCCGCGCCGCCGAGCAGACAGCCGAACGGCTGCAGGAGCACGACTGAGATGGAAACCAATGCCCGTTATGTATTGATTGGCCTGTTCAGCCTACTGGCGGCTGGCGGCGCCGTGCTGTTTGCCCTGTGGCTGGGCAAGGCCAGCTTCGATAACAGCTATGACAGTTACGAAGTGGTGTTTAGCGAGGCCGTCAGCGGTCTGAGCATCGGCAGCCCGGTGCAGTTCAGCGGTATCAAGGTCGGCGACGTGCAGCGCTTGCGCCTCGACCCGAAAGATCCGAGCAAAGTCTTGGTGCGCATTCAGGTGGCCGCCGACACCCCGGTCCGGCAAAACACCGAGGCCAAACTGACCCTGGCCGGCATCACCGGCACCTCCTTTATCCAGCTCAGCAGCGGTGCGCCGGGCAGCCCGCCCTTGACCGCCAGTGCACCCGGTAAGGTGCCACGGATCATTGCCGAGCCGTCGCCGATGAGCCGCCTGATGAGCAATGGCAAAGACCTGCTCACCAGCGTCAGCGAACTGCTGGCCAACAGTAACCGGATGTTCTCCCCGGAGAATGTCGAGCGCATCAGCCAGACCCTGAACAACCTGCAACTGGCCACCGGCGCCATTGCCGAGCAACGCAATGACCTGCGCCTGACCATTGAGCAACTCGCCCAGCTGAGTAAGCAGGCCAACCAGGCCCTAGAGCAAACCAGCACGCTGCTGCGCACCAGCAATAAATTGCTCGACCAACACGGCAGCGCCACCTTGCAAAGCGCCGAGCTGGCCATGGCGGCGCTGCAACGCAGCAGTAGCAGCATTGAACTACTGCTCAAAAACAATCAGGCGGCGCTCAGCGAAGGCGCCCAGGGCTTTGCCGAATTGGGCCCGGCGCTGCGCGAACTGCGCGCCACCCTGGCCAGCCTCAAGGGCATCTCCCAGCGGGTCGAGAGCAACCCGGCCGGTTACCTGCTCGGCCGCGATCAACCTCAGGAGTTTCAGCCATGAATCGACTCGCCCGGCCGCAGCGCCTGCTCATTTTGCTTACCGTCCTCGGCCTGCTCGGCGGCTGCTCGATCCTGCCCACCGCCAGCCCGCAACAGGTCTATCTGCTGCCCAGCCACAACAGCGCCCCGAGTGCCGGCACGGCAGTCGATTGGTCGTTGCGGATCAACCAGCCGCAAGCCAGCCAGGCGCTGGATAACGCCCGCATCGCAGTGCTGCCGCAAGGCAATCTGATCAGTAGCTACGCCGGTAGCCGCTGGAGCGATCCGGCGCCCCGGCTGTTGCGCAACCATCTGCTAAATGCCTTCCAGAATGACGGCCGGGTGCGCGCCTTGAGCAGCGATGACGACAACCTGCAGGCGGACTTCAGCCTCGGCGGCGAGCTGCAGGCGTTTCAGAGCGAATACCAAAATGGCGCGGTCAGCGTGGTGCTGCGCCTGCAGGCCAGGCTGATCGACAGCCGCAGCCAGCGCATCATCGCCAGCCAACGCTTCGAAGTGCGCCAACCGGTCAGCGACCCGCAAGTGCCGGCCGTGGTGGTTGCCTTCGGCCAGGCCAGCGACCAACTGGCCGCGCAAGTGTTGCAGTGGACGCTAACGCAAGCCTCCGTCCATTAGAGATAGCGGGAGTAGGGTGGGCTTCAGCCCACCGAAACGATCTCCGCCGACACTGGTGGGCTAAAGCCCACCCTACGTCCCACCCCCCACTCGTTCAGGCTCAGCCGAAGAACCAGTAGCAGACGCCAATCGAGGCCAACACCCCGGCCAAGTCCGCCAGCAACGCGCAGCCCACGGCATGCCGCGCACGCTGAATGCCGACCGCGCCGAAGTACACGGCCAGCACGTAGAAAGTGGTTTCGGTGCTGCCCTGCATGGTCGCCGCCACCAACGCCGGGAAGCTATCCACGCCGTGACTCTGCATGGTTTCGATCAGCATGGCGCGGGCCGCGCTACCGGAGAACGGCTTGACCAGAGCAGTCGGCAAAGCGTCGACGAAACGGGTGTCCCAGCCGGCCCATTCGATCAAGCTACGGATGCCGTCCAAGCCCAGATCCAGAGCCCCGGAAGCACGCAGTACACCTACCGCGCAGAGCATCGCGACCAGATAGGGCAGCAGGCTCTTGGCCACGTCGAAACCTTCCTTGGCGCCTTCGACGAAGGCCTCATAGATCGGCACTTTCTTCAGCGCGCCGACTAACAAAAACAACATGATCAAACCAAACAGGGTCAGGTTGCCCATTAACGAAGACAAACTCGCCAGCGCGGTGGCCGACAGCCCGGCCAACAGCGCCATGCCGCTGCCAAGCAGCAGCGCACCGGGAATCAGATAAGCCAGCACCACCGGGTCCCAGAGCCTGAGACGCTGCATAAAGGCCACCGAAAGCAGACCGACCAGGGTCGAGGCGCTGGTGGCCAGCAGGATCGGCAGGAACACCAGGGTCGGATCGACCGCGCCTTGCTGGGCGCGGTACATAAAAATGCTCACCGGCAGCAGGGTCAAGGAGGAGGCATTCAGTACCAGAAACAAAATCTGCGCGTTGCTCGCCGAGGTGCTGCTGGGGTTGAGTTCCTGCAACGCCTTCATGGCCTTGAGACCAATCGGGGTGGCGGCGTTATCCAGCCCGAGGCCGTTGGCGGCAAAGTTCAGGGTAATCAGCCCGAGCGCCGGGTGGCCACGGGGTACCTCCGGCATCAAGCGGGCAAACAGCGGGCCGAGCAGCCTGGCCAGCACATCCACCAAGCCAGCCCGTTCGGCGATGCGCAAGAAGCCCAGCCAGAGGGTCAGCGTGCCGAACAACAGCACCATCACCTCGACCGACAGTTTGGCCATGGCGAACAGGCTTTCGACCATGGCGGCAAACACCGTCGAGTCGTCGCCAAGCAGCCAGCGCGACAACGCCGCCAGCGTCGCCGTCAGGAAAAATCCCAGCCACAGGCCATTGAGCATCGGTTATCTCCCGTTAAAGTGCGGCGATCATAACGGCGCGGTGGGGCTGCCGGCCATCAGTGCCGTGCTTGGCCGGCGGCGCGCGCCTTACTGGGGGCGATTGAGCACCTGCAAAATCGCCGCTGTCTCGGCATCCGGCATGCCATCAAAACGTGCCTGGCGGTATTTCATCTGGAAGGCAGCGACCACGTTGCGCAGTGATTGCGTCGGCGTATCGCCCGGCACGCTGTAGCCCTGCTGCTGCAATTGCGCGGCGAACCAACTCGGTGGCGGCAACTCACGCTCGAACAACGCCTGCTGCTGCGCCACTTGCGTGGCGTCCGGCCAAGGCAGTAAACCGGCCGCCGCCAGCCGCTGCCAAGGAAACAGCGGGCCCGGATCGGTCTTGCGCTGCGGGGCGATGTCGCTGTGGCCGATGATGCTGCCCAGCGGCAATTTATGCCGGACGACTATGTCCTTGAGCAGGACGATCAGCGCCTCGATTTGCGCCTCGCTGTAGGGCTGCCAGTGGCGGCCAGTGGGAGAGTCCTGATAGCCCTGATTGACCAGTTCGATGCCGATGCTGCTGGCGTTCAACCAGGTACGGCCGCGCCACTGACTCTCGCCGGCATGCCAGGCCCGACGGTTTTCATCGACCAACTGGTAAATGGTCGCGGGCGCCTCACCGATCAGATAGTGGCTGCTGACCTCGCCATGGGTCAGCAAGGCCAGCGAGTGTTCCAGGTCGGTGGAGGTGTAGTGCAGCACCACGTACTGCACACGGCTGTCCTGGTTGGCCGAGACGATGCTGCGATCGATGCTCGGGCCATGGCTGCAGGCCGCCAGCAGCGCCGCGCAGCAAGCCAAAAAAAGGATTTTCATAGCGCGTCTTCTGGGGGCCACTTAGGGGCTGATGTGCAGAATGCTCTGCAGGTTATCGAGCAGCATGTCGACACTCAGCATGATCAACAGCATACCGGTTAACCGCTCAATGGCGCTCAGCCCGCGCGGGCCGAGATAGCGCTGCAAGGCGGTGGCTTGCAGCAGAATGATCGCCGTCGCCGCCCAAGCCAGAAACACCCCCACATACAGCTCCCACAACTCGCCGGTGTAGGTGTTGCGCAAGGTCATCAGCATCGCCAAGGCCGAAGGCCCGGCCAGTGCGGGCGTGGCCAGGGGCACCAGCATCGGCTCGCCGTCGGGCAAATCGCCCAGCACGCCTTGGGGGCCGGGGAAGATCATCCGCATGGCGATCACGAACAAGATGATGCCGCCGGCAATCGCCGTCGACTCGCGCGACAAGCCCAAACCACTGAGGACTTTTTCCCCGAAGGTGAGAAACAGCATCAGCAGCGCCAAGGCAAACAGCAGCTCACGCAGGGTCACCCGCAAGCGCCGCTCGGGGGCGACATTCTTCAGCGCGGCTAAATAAATAGCGGTGTTACCAAAGGGGTCGGTGACCAAAAACACTAGCACCGCCACGGCCAAAATATCCATCTACAGCTCCTCGAAAATATCCGCCCAGTTTAGAGTGCGGCGCTGCCTGCGTCTGTCGCTAAAGCGTCAGCCGCTGCCCATGGCAGACCTCACGCGCTGTGCCGCCCCACACAGACCAGACACGGGGCCGAATGAACTGGATGAACGGCCATGCAATTCTGTGTTCAAGGGGTATCGTGTGAGCAAGGCTTTGAGGATGTTCGCCATGCGCCGCGCCCTGCTTTGGTTCAAACAAGATTTACGCCTCGACGATCATCCGGCGCTGCAAGCTGGGCTGGACGCCGAGTGCCTGCTGCCCGTCTACGTCCTCGAACCCAGCCAACTGGAACCTGGCCCGCTCGGCGCCCGCCGACTGGGCGTGCATCGCGCGCGGTTCTTGCTCGAAAGCCTGGCGGCCCTGGATGGCGCCCTGCGTCAACGCGGCTCGCACCTACTGGTGCTGCAAGGCATAGCCGAACAACTGATCCCGCAACTGGCCGAACGCTTTAATCTGCAGGAAGTGCTGACCCTCAGCGAAATCGCCCCCGATGAGTGCCAACGCCTCGACCGCGTTAGCCAGCGCTTGGGCCCGGTGGAACTGCGCGAACTACCCAGTAATGGCTTGCTGCGCGCCGAGCAACTGCCCTGCAGCGTGAGCGAGTTACCGCAGGTGTTTAGTCAGTTCCGCGAGCTAATCGAACAACAGTTGCATGTCTACCAACCGCATCCGGCCCCCGAGCATTTGCCACCGCTGCCGGCGGGCGCAGAAAAACTCCTGAGCCCGTTACCAACGCTATCGCAACTGGGCCTCGGTGAGCCACTGAGCGTCGCCGCCAGTGCCTTCCCCTTCGCCGGTGGCGAAACCGCAGGCAGCTCGCGGCTGCGTGACTACCTGTGGAACAGCCAGAATGTACGCCAGTATCAGCAAACCCGTGACGGCATGATCGGCACTGAGTACTCGTCAAAATTCTCACCCTGGCTGGCCAATGGCGGCTTGTCGCCACGCCGTATCGCCGCCGAATTACGCCGTTATGAAGCGCAATACGGGCACAACGACTCCACCCACGGCTTGTGGGTAGAACTGCTCTGGCGGGAGTTCTTTCGCTGGACGCTGGTGCGTCATGGCAGCGCGCTGTTTCAGGCTGGCGGCTTGAAAGCCACGGCCCGCGCGCCGCAACAAGTGGATCAACGTTTTGCCCACTGGTGCCAAGGTCGCACAGGCATGCCACTGGTGGATGCCAGCATGCGTGAGCTGTCCGCTACTGGCTTTATGTCGAACCGCGGCCGGCAAGTGGTGGCCAGCTATTTGGTCAACGACTTGCAGCAAGACTGGCGCCACGGCGCCGCTTGGTTTGAGGAGCACTTGCTCGATTACGACCCTGCCAGCAATTGGGGCAACTGGGCCTATCTGGCCGGGGTCGCCAGTGATGCGCGCTATAACCATCTGTTTAATGCACTGCGCCAGGCGCGGCAGTACGACCCTGAAGCCGCCTACGTCAGCCTCTGGCTGCCGGAGTTACGCCACATACCACAGCACCTGCGGCATACCCCGTTTCTGCTGAGCCACTTGCAGCTAGGCGCCCTTAATTATCCACGCCTGGAGCAGATTCCCGAGGCCTGGACGCCCTACCTGCCGAGCGCGGCCTAGACCCTGCCGAACAGCTAGCCGATCTCGATGCGATTACGCCCGCTGCGCTTGGCGCGATACAACGCTTGATCCGCGCGCTCAAACACCACCTCACCGCGCTCGCCGCTGGCAAAGGCGCTAATCCCGGCCGACAGGGTGATGGTGACCCGCTCACCCTTGAAGTGAAACGGACAGGCTTCAATCGCCGCCCTTAAGGTTTCCAGCAGTTGCTCGGCACCGGCCAGCGGCGTGCTGGGAATCAGCAAGGCAAATTCCTCGCCGCCAAAACGCGCCATAAAGTCGGTCTTGCGCAAGCGCTTGGACAACTCGTCGGCGATGATTTTCAACACCTTATCGCCGGCCAAATGGCCGTAGTTATCGTTGATCCGTTTGAAGTGATCGATATCTACTATGCCCATCAGCAGGTCACCGCCGTAACGCTGCCAGCGGGCCATTTCCAGCTCCAGGCGCTCGTCCCAGGCGGCTCGATTGGGCAAACCGGTAAGCGGGTCGGTCAGGGCTTTTTGCCGCTGCTCTTCGAGGTGATCGCGAAAGCCCTTGGCCTCCACTTCCATACTCGCCACCCGCTCAACCAAGATCTGCAGGCGCTCAGCCATGACCTGCTCAACCCCGCCACGCTGGCGCTGATATTGATCCATGGTGCTCAACAAACCATTGAGTCGACCTTCCACCACCTGCTTGAGTTGGTCCAGTTCGGTGGCATCCTCGACGCTGCTGTGCAAGCCGCCGACGTGCTCACGCAAGGCCGTATCTAGCTCACGGGCGGCGTTCATCGAGTCGGCATAACCTTCGTGGGCATCTTTCAGGCTGCCCTGAAAGGTCGCCAAGCGCTCATTCAACTGCTTGAGGTAACCCTCAAACTCACGCTGGCCCATGTCCGCCACGGCCAGCATCAGCACGGCAAAATCGTCCAGTACTGGCACCAGCTCGTAAAAATTCAGGCCACCGGTGATGCGGTTGCGCAACTCCTCGGCCTGCGGTTGATGGCGCTCCGGCAACGGCAACTCGTCAAGCAGACCCAGCAGGGTTTTTTCCACGTGCGCGGCAATCACGCTATAACCAGGCTCCGGCGAAACCGGCAAGGCATATTCAGCTGCCACCAGCGCTGCAGCAGGCTGTGCAGGTGCTAACGCTGGCGTTGCGGCGCCCGCTACTGGCTCAGCATCGAACAACCCA
This sequence comes from Pseudomonadaceae bacterium, assembly GCA_019747155.1. Lineage (GTDB taxonomy): Bacteria > Pseudomonadota > Gammaproteobacteria > Pseudomonadales > Pseudomonadaceae > Aquipseudomonas. The sequence goes on along the minus strand of JAIERD010000286.1, from coordinate 3,631 downwards.
GCAGGCAACGGCAGGCTGTCGAGCGTTGCTGCCGGACGTTTACTGCTGGCCGGTGCGACCACATCAGCCAGCGAGCCGGATGCCGGAACAGATTCAGGCGCAACAGGTTCAGGCGCAACAACGCTGCGCGGAGTTTCAACCACAGGCAGAGTCACCGCCGGCGCTATTGCGGTGCTTTCGCCCAGCGCTGCACTTGGCGGCGCGGATAAAACTGCAGTCTGCGCCGCGACATGGACTGGCGCAGGCTCTACAGCAGCAGATTGCAACGCATCGGCATCGGCGTTTGCCGTCGACGCTGGCGCGGCGGCTGTGGCTGTGGCGCCATCCCGGCTACCAAACAGGCGTTGCAGCAAGCCCGGTCGCGCCACCTCATCAACATCACGAATAGCCAGTGCCTGGCGCTGCAAGGTGCTCAACTCGCCCAATAACACCGGCAGTTCACGCAGCTGGCCGGAACGACTCTCCAGCTGTTTGGCAAAGCTTTTTAAGGGCTTGCTGATTTCACGCGGTAGCGGCAACTCTTGCAGCTGGCCGACCAGCGCGCCAAGGGCTGCGGATATTTGTGCCATCCGCTCGACGCGGCGGTGTTCGGAGTCGAGCACGGCTTTTTCCAGCCGTGGAATCAGCCCAGACAAGCCGGCGTCGATATCGTCGCGGCGCAAAATATCGCGCAATTCCTGCATGCACTGGTCGACGGCTTTATCGGTGCCTTCGGCAGCCAAACTGCTGCGTACCAAACCACGGCGCAGCAAATCCAGCCGCGCATCCCAGCGCAGTTCAAGTTTCTCTTGGTCTTCCAAGCCTTGCAGATATTTGGCTTTCCAACGCTCGTTGTCGTCACTCATAAATTCGATCCACCGGGAGGCGTGTTGAGCATAGGCGCCAGCGCGCCAGTCAGAAACCCAGGCAGCCGAATTTCTACGGCGACCGGTAGATGATCGGAAATCGGCATGGGCAAAACTTCAACTTTCACCAAGCCAAGCTCTGGGCTGAGCAAGATATGGTCCAAGCAACGCTGGGGTTGCCAGCTGGGAAAGGTCGCCTGCACTTGCGGCGCCAACAGTCCAAGGTCGCGCAGCGGCGACTTTTCTAGCAGGTCGGCGGCATGGGTGTTCATGTCGCCCATCAGTACCACGTGCCGATAGCCGACAATCAACTCACGTATATAGGCCAGCTGCAGCGTGCGGGTGCGTGACCCGAGAGCCAGGTGCATCATCACCACCAGCAAGGCATCTTTGCCTTCGCCAAAACGCAACAGAATTGCCCCACGGCCTTGTGGCCCGGGCAATGGGTGATCTTCCAGCACGCTGGGCTGCAAGCGGGTCAGCACGCCATTGCTGTGCTGCCCCAAATGGCCAAGATTGCGATTGAGCTGCTGATACCAGAAGGGGAAGCGCCCGAGCTGGGCCAGGTGCTCGACCTGATTGATAAAGCCCGAGCGCAGGCTGCCACCGTCGACTTCCTGCAGCGCGACCAGATCATAATCGTTGATCAACGCGCCAATTTTTTGCAAATTGCTCGCCCGTCCGGGGTGTGGCAGCAAGTGCTGCCAGCCCCGCGTCAGGTAATGGCGATAACGCTCAGTGCTGATGCCAACCTGAATATTGAAACTCAGCAGCCGCAAGCGGCCATCGGCCGGCAAGCCACTGTCGCCTTGGCACAGCGCGTTGACCTGTGGATTACACAGGCCAACCGTGCGCTGAACACGCAAGCGTCGCAGCATCGCCGTGAGTCGCGCGCTATTTAGCGGCGCGTTCTTTGGCGATCAATTGATCGGCAACTTGCAGGGTTTGCTCTGGGCCACCCGATGAGCCGATATCGAAACGGTACTTACCGTTAACAATCATGCTTGGCACGCCAGTGATCTGATAGGCCATCGCCAGACGCTTGGCATTCGCCACCTGACCTTTAACCCCGAAGGAGTTGTAGGTATTCAGGAAGGCCTCTCTATCGATGCCCTGAGTGGCGACGAAGTCAGCAAACTCTTCTGGGGTGGCGAGTTTTTTGCCATCGGTTTGGATCGCCTCAAATACCGCCTTGTGCACCTTGTGTTCAACTTGCATGGTTTCCAGGGTGATAAACGCCTGACCATGAATATCCCAAACACCACCAAACATGGCCGGAATGCGGACGAAGTTCACATCAGCCGGGAGCTTTTCGATCCACGGATTGATGGTTGGCTCAAAGTGAAAGCAATGCGGGCAGCCGTACCAAAACAGCTCAACCACCTCGATTTTGCCAGGCTTGGACACCGGCACTGCCGTGTTCAGCTCGGCATACTGCTTGCCGGCCTCAAGTGGCACTGGCGCATCTGCCGCCTGCGCGGTGAGGCCAAACAGGCTGGTACCGGCCAATACAGCAGACAAAATCAGGTTACGCATACTTAGCTCCAAGCAAAATAAGGGACTATTGGGGACCAGGCTCAGACCATGATCACGCCGTCAGGTTCCGCCATTGTAGCCAGGCCCGCAAAGAAAAAGGGTGGCCATGGCCACCCTTTTTCTAACTGCTAGCCGGCAATCAATGCAGGCCCTGAATGTAGCTCGACAATGCGGCGATATCTTTGTTGCTCAGCTTCTCGGCAATCGAACGCATGATCTTGGTGTCACCGTCGTTAGTGCGCTCGCCTTCACGGAAGTTGGTCAACTGAGTGGCGATGTAATCTGCTTGCTGGCCGCCAATTTTTGGAAAGCCAGCGGCAGCGTTACCGGCACCGGTCGGTGAGTGGCAGCCCGAGCAGGCTGGCATACCTTGATCGAGCTTGCCGCCACGGAACAACTCTTGGCCACGGGCGACCAGTTTTGGATCAGCCGCACCCACACTCATATTCTGACTAGCAAAATAAGCCGCGATATCCGCCAAGTCCTGGTCACTCAGGTTATTCAACAAGCCAGTCATCGGCACCACTGTCCGGTTACCGGCCTTGATGTCATGCAATTGCTTGAGCAGGTAACGCTCACCTTGACCGGCGAGTTTCGGGAAGGTCGGCGCCAGGCTGTTACCGTCCGCACCATGGCAAGCGCCACACACAGCAACTTTGCCCTGACCGGCAACAGCGTCGCCAGCGGCATGCGCCATACCGGTTAGGCCCAAGGTCAACAGCAGACTCACGAGTAATTTGTTCATCGACTAATCCAAATACGGCTAAGGGTTGAGATAGGGCGGTCGGACTACTTGCTCATCCATTCGATGACAGCTTGGTAATCTTCAGCAGTGCAGTCCATGCAAATGCCACGCGGCGGCATGGCATTGAAACCTTCAGTAACGTGCTTAACCAGCGTCGGCATACCCTGCTGCAGGCGTGGCGTCCAAGCAGCCACATCGCCTTTTTTCGGCGCCATTGGCAACTGGCCATTGTGGCAAGCCCCGCAACTACGGTTAAACACGGCTTCTGGGTCTTGGGCGGCTTGCACGTTAAACGCGCACAAAGCGATGCTTGCGGCGATAAATAATCTTTTCATGGTCGACCTCATCAGGGATGGGAACGTCCTGCGTCTTAACGCGCAGCCTATTAAATCGCTCCCAAGACTTTTATTGTTAAAAGCAGCATAGGGTAAAGCACAAAGCGCACACTAAATACGCGGCATTATATACTGCAGCCGTGCAAACTGAAACGAAACCGCCCCAGCGA
>JAIERD010000368.1 GCA_019747155.1 Pseudomonadaceae bacterium | reverse complement strand
CGGGCGGTCAGCAGTGGGTTGCTCGCATAGGGTTGCTCGACCAGCCACAGCGGGTTTTGGCTTGAGGCGACCGGCACCTCGGCAAAGCCTGCCAGCGGCAACCAGAGCAATCCGAGCAGCGCGGCGGCCATGGGCAGTGGGTGATTAGCGAACATTCCAGTGCGACCTCTGTATGAATTAAACTTGTGCTTATCAAGAATAGGTTGAGTTTGCCTCATAGTGCTGCCGCTGTCGACAATGCTCGCCATCCACAGTTAAGGAGATGGGCAAATGGCATTGGCACACAATCTGGGTTTCCCGCGCATCGGCGCCGACCGTGAACTAAAAAAAGCCCTCGAGGCCCATTGGCAAGGCGAGTTGGACGAGGTCGGCTTGCGCGCCGTCGGCCGCGAGCTGCGGGCCGCCCATTGGCAACTGCAACAAGACGCAGGCATCGAATTGCTGCCGGTCGGTGATTTTGCCTGGTATGACCAGGTGCTGACTCACTCGCTGATGTTTGGGGTGATCCCCGAGCGTTTCCGTCCCCAGGATGGCGCGCCGAGCCTGGCCACTTTGTTCAGCATGGCCCGTGGTACGGCGGCGGACCGCTGCTGTGGCGGCGCCCATGCCCAAGAGATGACCAAGTGGTTCGACAGCAATTACCACTACCTGGTGCCGGAGTTCAGCGTTGATCAGCAGTTTAAATTGAGCTGGCCGCAGTTGTTTGAGGAGGTCGATGAGGCGTTGGCCCTCGGCCATCAGATCAAGCCGGTGATCATCGGCCCGCTGACTTATCTGTGGCTGGGCAAGGTCAAGGGCGTCGGCGCCGAGGACTTCGACAAATTGGAGCTGCTGGAGCGGCTGCTGCCGGTGTATGGCGAGATTCTCCAGCGCTTGGCCGAGCAAGGCGTGCAGTGGTTGCAAATCGACGAGCCGATCCTGGCCCTCGACCTGCCGCAAGCCTGGAAAAGCGCCTTCGAACGGGCCTACAACCTGCTGCAATGGTCGCCGCTGAAAAAGCTGCTGGCCACCTACTTTGCCGGCCTGGAAGACAACCTCGGCTTGGCGGCCGGCTTGCCGGTGGACGGCCTGCATATTGATCTGGTGCGCGCCCCCGAGCAGTACCCGCAAATACTCGACCGCCTGCCGGCCTACAAGGTGCTGTCGCTCGGCGTGGTGGACGGACGAAGTATCTGGCGCAGCGATCTCGATCAACTGTTGCCGCTACTGCAACAGGCCCAAGAGCGGCTCGGTGAGCGACTGTGGCTGGCGCCGTCCTGTTCGCTGCTGCATTGCCCGGTAGACCTGGATCGCGAGCCGCAACTGGATAGCGAGTTACGCAGTTGGTTGGCCTTTGCCGTGCAAAAATGCGCCGAGGTGGCGTTGCTGGTAGCGGCGCTGAAGCAGCCGCAGGATACCGATGTGCAGGCCGGGTTGGCCGCCAGCCGGGCCGCACGGCTCAGTCGAGAGCTTTCGCCGCGAATTCACAAACCCCAGGTGCAGGCGCGCCTGGCCGCCATCAGCGCCCGGGACACCCAGCGCCAGTCGCCTTTTGCCCAACGGATAGTCCAGCAACGGGCGCTGCTCCAGTTGCCGCCGTTGCCGACCACCAGCATCGGCTCCTTCCCGCAGACCGCCGCCATTCGCCAGGCGCGCCAAGCTTTTAAGCAGGGCAAATTATCCGCAGCGGATTATGCCGAGGCCATGCAAGCGCAAATCCGCCATGCGGTGCAGGTGCAGGAGCGCCTCGGGCTGGACGTGTTGGTGCACGGCGAGGCCGAGCGCAATGACATGGTCGAATACTTTGCCGAGCAACTGGATGGCTACGCCTTCACCCGCTTTGGCTGGGTGCAGAGCTACGGCTCGCGCTGCGTCAAACCGGCGATCATCTATGGCGACATCAGCCGGCCCAAGGCCATGACAGTGGAGTGGATTGCGTTCGCCCAGAGCTGTACCGAGAAAATCATCAAGGGCATGCTCACCGGCCCGGTCACCATGCTGATGTGGTCCTTTGCCCGCGATGATATTTCCCGCGAACAACAGGCCCAGCAGTTGGCGCTGGCGATCCGCGACGAGGTGCTGGAGCTGGAGGCCGCCGGGATCAAGATCATCCAGATCGACGAAGCGGCGTTTCGCGAAGGCTTGCCGCTGCGCCACGCCCAGCAACCGGCCTATCTGGCCTGGGCCAGTGCGGCGTTCCGCCTGTGCGCCAGTGGCGTGGGCGATGCCACGCAGATCCATACCCATATGTGCTACAGCGAATTTAACGCGGTGCTCGACTCGATCGCGGCCATGGATGCCGACGTGATCACCATCGAAACCTCGCGCTCGGACATGCAATTGCTCAAGGCGTTTGAGGCCTTCGACTATCCCAATGATATTGGCCCTGGGGTCTATGACATCCACTCGCCACGGGTGCCGGACAGCGCCGAGATGCTCAAACTGCTACGTAAAGCCGTGCAGTTGATTCCGGCCGAGCGCTTGTGGGTCAACCCGGACTGCGGCCTGAAAACCCGCGGCTGGCCGGAAGCCGAGGCGGCGCTGTTGAACATGGTCGCGGCGGCCAAGCAATTGCGCGCCGAGTTGGCTTAAGGGCTTGGCAGGGACGGGGGAGCGCATTCGTCTCGCCTGGCTGGCCCATTCTAGAGCTGCCAGCGGCGAGTCACCACCGTTCGGCGGCTTTCATCAAATTGTCACCGAACTGTGGCAGCTAGCACGACAAAACATCCGCAAACTGCGCGCCTGACGAGTCGTGGTGTGTAGGTGTGCAGGATGCGTATTTGGTTATTTTTGCTAGCCCTGGGTGCTGGCCTGCCGTGTTTTGCGGCAACTCATTGCGATGTGCGGGCTGCGACCGAAACCGTTGAGCTGGGCACTGTACGCCTGGCTTACCAAAGCATTGGCCGCAACACGGACCCGGCGGTGCTGCTGGTGATGGGCGTGGGCGGGCAGTTAATCGACTGGCCCAATTCGGTACTGACTAGCCTCTGCCAGCAGGGTTTGCGGGTGATACGTTTCGATAACCGCGATGTGGGTTTGTCGACCTGGGTCGGGCCGGTGCCGAGCAGCAACCTGACCCTCGGCGCGTTGCGCTACAAACTCGGTTTGCCGGTGAGTGCGCCATACCATTTGCGCGACATGGCGGTGGATGCCTTGCAGCTGATGGATGCCTTGCAGATTGAGCATTTTCATCTGTTGGGCGCCAGTATGGGCGGCATGATCGCCCAGCATATGGCGGACTTGGCGCCACAGCGCATTCAGAGCCTGACCCTGTTGATGAGCAGTTCTGGCGCCCTTGGCTTGCCAGCGCCGCAGCCGGCCTTGCTGGAGTTGCTGGCGCGCCGTGAGGCGCCCAATCGGGCGGTGGCCCTGGAGCAACAAGCGGATTTGCTGGCTGCTTTGGGTAGCCCGCAGGTGCCGGATGACCGGGATAAATTGCTGCAGTCGGCGGCGCGCAGCTACGACCGGGCGTTCAATCCGTCGGGGGTTGAACGTCAGCTGTTAGCGATTCTGGCCGAGCCGAGTCGTGTCGAGCTGCTTAAGCGTCTGCAGGTGCCGACTCTGGTGATCCACGGCACTGCCGATCCGCTGCTGCCGGTAATGCACGGCGTGCATTTGGCCGCGCAAATCCATGGCAGCCAATTGGTGCTGGTACGCGGGCTGGCCCATCGCTTTCAAGAGCGCTTCAAGGCGCCGTTGCTGGCGGCGGTGTTACCGCATCTGGCGGCCCATCAACTGCCGTTGGCGGGGCCGCAATTGGCGTTGGTCCCGGACAAAACCGTCGACTATATCCGCTAAAGGCATTGGCAATTTGCGGTTTTTTTTGGCTCTGTACCGGTTACGTGTTGAAGGCGAAACGTAGGGTGGGCTTTAGCCCACCAAGGCCCTTATCCAGCACTGGTGGGCTAAAGCCCACCCTACAAAACAAGGTCTGCAACATATATATAACTGGTACACCGTCTTATTTTCGGCGCGCTGTTGGGCCGGCTAAGTTCAGGATTGCGACATCTGCGGTTCACCCATCGACCTGTAGCCGGACGACGGCTGTGGTGTCGCCGGCCTTGCTTTAAGGTGGCGACCGCTGTGCTCTGGAGCCTCGACAAGAGGCTGGTTGAGTCAGGCTAAACCGGCTGGTCGGGCTGTGTGAAAATTACAGCGCTCAGTTATGCAGCGTTTCATACAGTCTGAAGCGTTGGTTTGGCGTTTCCCGTCTATGCGTCGGGAAACCGCTGTCGACCCTTCTGCTGTGGTGAACCCCATGCAACGCTTGACCCGTCGCGACCTGCTAGCCCTTGGCTTTATGACTTTTGCGCTGTTTCTCGGCGCCGGCAATATCATCTTTCCGCCGAGCGTTGGCATGGCTGCCGGTGAGCAGCTGTGGTTGGCGGCGCTGGGGTTTCTGCTCACCGGGGTTGGCTTGCCGCTGCTCACCGTAGTGGCGTTGGCTCGCGTTGGCGGCGGTTTGCAACGCCTCACAGCGCCACTCGGACGGCATGCCGGCGGGCTGTTTGCAGTGGTGGTGTACCTGGCCATTGGGCCTTTGTTTGCCACCCCGCGCACGGCGGTGGTGTCGTTTGAAATGGGCGTGGCGCCCTTTAGCGGCAACAGTGCAACTGCCTTACGGCTCTACACCCTGGGCTATTTCGCTTGCGTGTTGTTCCTGTCGCTGAACCCCGGACAGCTGGTCGATCGGATCGGCAAATGGATTGCACCGCTGCTGCTCAGCGCCTTGCTGGTGTTGGGTGGCGCCGCCGTCTTGGCCCCGGCCGGTGCGATCGGCAGCACTGAACCGGCCTACCAAGCCGCACCGCTGCTGCAGGGCTTTCTGCAGGGCTACCTGACCATGGATACCCTCGGCGCCCTGGTGTTTGGCATTGTGATTGCCACCGCCATCCGTGACCGTGGGGTGCGCAACGAAGCCCTGATCACCCGTTATGCGATCAGCGCCGGTCTGATCGCCGCCTGCGGCCTGTCGCTGGTCTATTTGTCGCTGTTTTACCTCGGTGCCACCAGCCAGAGCATTGCCGGCGGGGCGCAGAACGGTGTGCAAATTTTGTCCAGTTACGTGCAACACACCTTCGGCGTCGCCGGCAGTTTGTTGTTGGCGCTGGTGATTACCCTGGCCTGCTTGACCACCGCAGTCGGCTTGCTGACGGCCTGTGGCGAGTTCTTCAGCAAGCTGCTGCCGTTGTCTTACCGCACGGTGGTGGTGCTGCTGGGCGTCTTTAGTTTGCTGGTGGCCAATCAGGGCCTGACCCAGTTGATCAGCGTCTCGGTGCCAGTGCTGGTAGCGCTGTATCCGCTGGCCATAGTGCTGGTGGCGTTGAGTCTGGCCGATCGTCTGTGGTGCGAGCCTAAGCGGGTCTTTGTTCCGGTCATGGCAGTGACGCTGGTGTTCGGCCTGATGGACGGCCTACTCGCCGCCAGCCTAAAAACCTGGGTGCCCACGGTGTTTAATCAAATGCCGCTGGCCGAGCAAAGCCTCGGCTGGCTGCTGCCGGTAGCGCTGACGCTATTGCTGGCGGCGGGCTTTGATCGTTTGCGTGGCCGGGCGGTTTGCTTGGCAGATTAGCCTGGCAGGGGGCAGAGAAAGACCATCTGTCTGTGAGTGGTTGCAGGTCGATTTTGTAGGCTGGGCTTGGTGGGCTAAAGCCCACCCTACGAATTACCGCGAATCAGGCATCGCCTAACCGACCCACATACCTCATCGCATCACTGGGGCAGCAGACAAAAAAAGCCCCGCATTCGCGGGGCCAAGGGGAACTGCTCAGGTTGCTTAGGCGACGCGGGCGCCTTGTGGGCTGTGTTGCAGCAAATAGTTGTCCAGTTTGGTTTGCTGGCTGGGGGTCATAAACAGGCCGAGTTTGCTGCGCCGCCAGAGGATGTCGGCGCTGCACTTGGCCCATTCCTGTTGGCACAGGTAGTCGACCTCGCGCACATAGAGGCCGGCGCCCAAGTGCTCGCCCAGATCGCTGAGGTTGCTGACGCCATCCAGCAGTTGCCAGACGCGGCTGCCGTAGCTGCTGGCCCAGCGCTTGGCTTGGGTTTGCGGTAGCCAACCAAACTGCTGGCAGAGGCGCTCGCTGAGTTCGCTGACGCTGCTCATCTGCTCGCCGCCGGGCAGTGGCGCAGTGGCGGTCCAACTGGCGGTCATCTTGGGGAAGTACGCTGCCAGTTGGCTCAAGGCCGACTCGGCAAGTTTGCGGTAGGTGGTCAGCTTGCCGCCGAATACCGACAGCAGCGGCGCTTCGCCCGGTGCGCCGGACAGCGCCAGGGTGTAGTCGCGGGTCACGGCAGACGGATCGTTTGATTCGTCATCGCAGAGCGGGCGCACGCCGGCGTAGGTGTGGACGATGTCGGCGCGGGCCAGTGGCCGCTTGAAGTGGCTGTTGACCACGCTCAGCAGGTAGTCGATTTCACCCTCGGTGATTTTCACCTTGGCCGGGTCGCCCTGGTACTCATGGTCGGTGGTGCCGATCAGGGTAAAGCGCTCCAGATACGGAATGGCGAAGACAATCCGGCCATCTTCGTTCTGCAAAATATAGGCTTCTTCACCGTCAAACAGCCGTGGCACCACGATGTGGCTGCCTTGAATCAGGCGAATGCCGTAGGGCGATTGTTGCCCCAGGTCTTCCTTGATAAAGCGCGCCACCCAAGGGCCGGCGGCATTCACCAGGGCGCGGGCGCGGATCGAGTAACGGCTGCCGTCGCTGCGCTCCAGATGCAGGTGCCACAGGCCTTTACTGCGCCGGGCGCTGACGCAACGGGTCTGGGTGTGCACATGACCGCCGTGTTCGCGGATGGCCATGGCGTTCAGCACCACCAGACGGGCATCGTCGACCCAGCAATCGGAGTATTCGAAGCCGCGAGTGATGCTGGCCTTGAGCGGGCTGCCGGCGCCGAAACGCAGGCCGCGCGAGCCGGGTAGTTTTTCCCGTTTGCCCAGGTGGTCGTAGAGGAACAGCCCGGCGCGAATCATCCAGGCCGGACGCAGGTGCGGGCGGTGCGGCAGGATAAAACGCAGCGGTTTGACGATGTGCGGGGCTTTGGCCAGCAGCACTTCGCGTTCGGCCAAGGCTTCACGGACCAAACGAAATTCGTAATGTTCCAGATAGCGCAGACCGCCGTGGATCAGTTTGCTGCTGGCCGATGAGGTGTGCTGCGCCAGGTCGTCTTTCTCGCAGAGAAACACCGACAGGCCGCGCCCGGCAGCATCGGCGCCGATGCCGACGCCATTGATGCCGCCGCCGATAACGGCCAGGTCATAGACTTCGGCGAGGGGATCAACGGCGTTGGGGGGAGTAGGCATGCTGGCACCAGTAGTCAAAATCGAACGTTCGTATGTTCACTTTCGAAAATAGCCTAATCGAAAGCGCGCAATCTGGCTAGCTTGGTGCGCGCTTTCGCGCCAAGTGGTTATTTGAGCATAGCAATAGAGCCGGATTTGGCCGGGCGTTAGCGCGAGTCACGGACAGCCGTTAGTGCATCGCTGGTCCGCGCTGTTGGGCGCTAGGGCAGGGTTTGTTGCGCTGCCGGTCAGTGCACTTCGAGCTGGATTTTTTGCTCGTGCAGCAAGCGGCTGATGGCCGGGGCGGGCGCATGATCGGTGAACAGCTTGTCGACCAGGCTGATCGGGCCCAGGCGCACCACGGCATTGCGGCCGAACTTGCTGGAGTCGGCGGCTAGGAACACTTGCCGGGCGTTGTCGATAATCGCCTGGGAAACCCGCACTTCCTGGTAGTCGAAGTCGAGCAGGCTGCCGTCGTCGTCGATGCCGCTGATGCCGACCAGGGCGAAGTCGACTTTGAACTGGCAGATAAAATCCACCGCCGCCTGGCCAACGATGCCGCCATCGCTGCGCACCGTGCCGCCGGCCAGCAGCACTTCAAAATCGGCTTTGGCGCTCAGCAGGGCGGCCACATGCAGGTTGTTGGTGATGACTTTCAGGCCGCGATGATTGAGCAGCGCTCGGGCAATCGCCTCGGTGGTGGTGCCAATATTGATAAACAGCGAGGCGTGATCAGGAATTTGCGCGGCAATGGCTTCGGCGATCCGTTGTTTTTCTTCACGCATGAGTTCTGCGCGCATGCCGTAAGCACTGTTCTCGATGCTTGAAGCGGCGCTCGCTGCGCCGCCATGGGTGCGGCGCAGCAGGCCCAGTTCGGCCAGTTGATTGATGTCACGGCGGATGGTTTGCGGGGTCACCGCAAAGGCTTGGGCCAGTTCATCGATGCTCACATAACCGCGTTCACGGGCATGTTCGAGGATGCTTTGTTGGCGTGGCGCGAGATTCATAGGGGCTCCCTGGGAATGCCGGGCAGTATACAACTGATCAGCGGCATGCCTGCGTGCGGTTGCTGGTGCGAGTGGCGACTAAGGTTGGTTAACAGGCCGTTGAAAAACTACCTGCGTTGCCGATACGGCGTTAAAAACAGGCTCAAAATGCTCATTTACAGCACGTAAACTCCGCTTTTTCGCCTGTTTTTGCCTTGTCTCGGCTGCCTCGCCTACGTTTTTCAACGGCCTGCCAATGCACGGTTTAGTTGAGGTTTTCCGGCCGGTGTAATTCGTGGTGCTGCCTTGCGCTGAATTTTCCGCTAAGGTAGCGAACTTTTTTGACTGTTTTCGTTATCGAACATGACCCCAGCCATCCAGCTACTGAAAAAAGCCCACGCTGAGTACCAGGTGCACAGCTATCAGCATGATCCGCAGTCGAGCTCCTATGGCTTGGAGGCGGTCGAGAAGCTCAATTTACCCGCCGCGCAGGTGTTCAAGACCTTGCTGGCGGTGACGGAAAAGGCCGAGTTGCTGGTAGCGATAGTACCGGTGGCTGGCAGCCTCGACCTCAAGGCGCTGGCCCAGGCGGCCGGGGTGAAGAAGGTTGAGATGGCCGATCCGCAGGCGGCGCAGCGGGCCACCGGCTATTTGCTCGGCGGCATTAGCCCGCTCGGGCAGAAGAAGCGTTTGCGCAGTTTTATTGATGCCTCAGCTCAACAGCACCCGAGTATTTTTGTCAGCGCCGGTCGCCGTGGCCTGGAGGTGCAATTGAGCGCGGCCACCTTGGCGCAGCACTGTCAGGCCCAGTTCGCCGCCATCGGCCGCGAGTAAGCTTGGCTAACAGCCATTTCATCGAAGAATAATAAGGACAAATCCCATGGCGCATTACCTTCTAGCCATCGATCAGGGCACTTCCAGCAGCCGCGCTATCGTCTTCAGCGCCCAAGGCTTGCCGGTGGCCAGTGCGCAGCAGGAGTTCAAGCAGTATTTCCCCCAGGATGGCTGGGTTGAACATGACGGTGAAGAACTCTGGCTGAGTACCCTTAAAGTCTGCCGCGAGGCCCTGCACAGCAGTGGCCTGCAGGCCGGCGAGATTGCCGCCATCGGCATTACCAATCAGCGTGAAACCACCTTGGTGTGGGACGCGCAAAGCGGTAGGCCGATTCATCCGGCGATTGTTTGGCAAGACCGACGCACCGCCGATTATTGCGCCGAGTTAAAAGCCGCCGGCCATGAAGACAAGGTGGCGAGCAAGACCGGCTTGCTGATTGATCCGTATTTTTCCGCGACCAAGTTGCGCTGGATTCTCGATAACGTGGCCGGTGCGCGCGCGCGCGCCGAGCGTGGCGAGCTGCGTTTCGGCACCGTCGACAGCTTTTTGCTGTGGCGCCTGACGGGTGGCCAGTCGCACAAGACCGATGCGACCAATGCCTCGCGCACCCTGCTGTTTAATATCCACAGCCAAGAGTGGGACGAAGAGCTGCTGGCGCTGTTTGAGATTCCCCGCAGCCTGTTGCCGGAGGTGCTCGACTGCGCCGCCGACTTTGGCCACACCCAGGCCGAGTTGCTCGGTGCCAGCATCCCGGTGTTAGGCATGGCCGGTGATCAGCAGGCGGCCTTGATCGGTCAGGCCTGTTTTCAAACCGGCATGGTCAAGAGTACTTACGGCACCGGCTGTTTTATGATCCAGAACACCGGCACCACCCCGATCAGCTCCAAGCATCGACTGCTGACCACCGTGGCCTATCGCTTGAATGGCCAGGTTAACTACGCGGTGGAGGGCAGTATTTTTGTCGCGGGAGCTGCGGTGCAATGGCTGCGCGATGGCATCAAGTTGATCAGCCATGCCCGTGACAGCGAGGCGGTGGCCGAACAGACCGGCGATGCTTGCGGGGTGTATCTGGTGCCGGCCTTTACCGGGCTGGGCGCCCCCTACTGGGACCCGAAAGCCCGTGGTGCGATCTTTGGTTTGACCCGCGATACCGGGATTAAAGAGATAGTCACCGCCGGCTTGCAGGCGGTCTGCTACCAAACCTGTGACCTGCTGGAGGCGATGCGTCAGGACGGCGCGGCGGCGCCCAGTGCTTTGCGGGTGGATGGCGGCATGGTGGAAAACAACTGGGTCATGCAGTTTTTGGCCGACATTCTCGGGGTGCCGGTGGAGCGCCCGGAAGTCACCGAAACCACCGCGCTGGGGGTGGCTTATCTGGCCGGCTTGCAGGCCGGTTGGTACAGCAGCCTGGAAGAGATCGCCAGCCACTGGCACTTGCAACGGCGCTTCACGCCACGCATGGCCAGCGCCCATCGGGCCAATCTCTACTCCGGCTGGCTGGATGCGGTGAAGCGGGTACGCAGCGACGCTTGATTGGCTACGTGCTAATGGCTATGCACCCGTTAAGTGTTGCGACCGTAGTTAACGGTCAAAACACGTAACCTGTAGGAGCGAGCTTGCTCGCGATGCTTTTGTTGTTAGCGATCGTCGCCAGGCCACCGGAGGGGCACTTGATGGTGCATTTGCGCAACTCGGATCGCCAGCAAGCTGGCTCCTACAAAGGGCTGCGCGATTTACGGGCACATAGCCTTGCTCAGGAGTCGGCGCGCATCACCGCCTCATAGGCGCTGGTGAGTTCATTCATCTGCCGCAGCAGGGTTTCGGTGGTGGTGGTAATTACCGTCGGCACATAGCGCGAGTCATTCGACAGGCGAAAGCCGGCCCGCGAGAAGGTCCATTGCGCCTCGACCTTGTGCAGCGCCGCGCTGATTTCCGGGGTGTTTTGTGGGGCGTTTTGTAGCTCGCTCAGGGCCCGGTCGAACTCATCCACCGCTTGCTGAAATTGTTGCTCCAGCTCGGTTCCCGGTAGGCGCCAACTGCGCGCCAGATACAGCTTGGCGATGCGTTGGCTGAGCATCCGTTGGCGACCGCTGCGGTTGACCAGCACGGCAGAGCTGCTGCCGGTGTGCTGTTGAATCAGCTGCACGACTTTTTCGCATTGGCCCAGCAGTTGATCGCTGAGCGCCAGCACTTGCGGGGCGTTTTCACGGCTCGGACTGTTGAGTAATAACTGCCGATACTCTTGCCAGATGCTGTTGGCGGTGGCCAGTGCCTGACGAATTTCGCTGCTGGGGGCGTAGTCGTTAAGGGCCTGGTAGTTGCTCTCAAACTTGGCCAGGCTCTGGTCGAATTGTTCATTGGCAACCTCGGCGCGCACGCCAGAGCCAATCATCAGGTAGGTCTTGGCCATGCGCTGACTGAGCATGCGCTGCATGCCCGACAGGTTCATGGCTTCGGCGTCGTTGAGGGTGGCTGAACAGGGTAAACACAGCAGGCTGCTCAGCACGAAGAGGGTGGCGGGTAATAGCGATAGGCGCATGGTGCTGCTCCTTGAATGCGGGCGGCCAGCGTCACGCAGTAACCTTGTCGCTGCGTGAGCGGGACGTGAAGGGCGCGCTGCCTGCTTAGGCGTTGCGAGCAAAGAGCGCGCTGCTAGCGTTACGGCTATAGGTAGGTGTACTGCAGTTGCAGCCAGAATTTCTGGGTGTCGACGTTATTGAAGGTGCTCAGCGCGTTGTCGGCCGAGTCGTAATTGGCGTATTTAACTAGCGCGACCAAGCCCGGCACGGCAGGGATAGGGCGGGCATAGGACAGGTCGTACTCCTCGCCGTAGTTGTCGCCACCTTGTTGGGCGGAGAAGTCGTGGTAGACCGCCTCCACCTTGCCCCCCAGCAAGGGTATGGTCGCGCCTAGGTAGGCGTCTTCAATGCCGTCGGTCGGGGTGGTTAGAAACACGTCTGCCCAACCCTGGAAGGCGTGTTTGGTAGCCAATGGGGTCTGGAAGGCGAGGTTGTTCTTTTTCGCGCTCTTACCGTCCTCCCCACCACCGAGCACTTCATAACCGCCTTTTAGCGCCACGGTTCCCACGGTGTAACCGAGTTCAGCCAGGTAGTAATCGCTGTCGAGTTGGTTTGGGTTGTTGCTATAGTCTTCTTGCTGGGCGTATTCGGCGGCGTAGGTGAAACCTGCGACGAGGCCAGACAAGCGCAGGCCAGTGGTCTGGCTCGACAAGGTGCCAACCGGAGTTGAGGCTTTGCCATCCACCGCGATGTTGTCCAAGTCGAGCAGGTAGTTGTAACCGGTCACGGTCAGTTGTGGCGTGCCTCGGAAATCGCGCATGAGCACGTACTGGGCGTTAAACAGTTTGCTGTGGCCGTTGATATTGGCTGGGTTGGTTTTGTTGTCGTACTTGCCGTTTTCTGGGCCCCAGATAGTGTTGACGTTATCGATGTAAGCGCTGGTCAGGGTCAGGCCGGTAATGGGTTTAAATTGCAGCAAGCCGCCGTCGAAGGTCTGCTCGTTTTGCCGCCATGCAACGCTGCCAATAAAGCGTTGGTTGTCGAGGTTGATGCGCTGGCGACCGCCGATGGCGGTGCCATATTTGTGGTCGTAACGCAGCAAGGCTTGGTTGATTTCGGTGCCGTCCGGGTCGGCGACTACCGAGTATTCTTTTTGCCCGTTACGAGTGGAGTTAAACGACTCGTTACCGATACGGGTGACGTTGTCGGCCTCAATCAAAGACGACAGGCCGTACCACTTGCCGGTTTGAAAACCTAAACGGGTGCGTGCGGTCTGGGCATCGGCTTGCTTGAGTTCGGGTTTACCCTTGACGGCATCTTGGTCGACATATTCATAGCGATAACGTTCTTCGAAGATCAGCCGACCTTGGCCGAGGATATTGTCGAGGCTTTCTTCGGCTACGGCGTTGTGGCTGATGGCGGCGCTGCTGATGGCTAGGCAAAGTAAGGACAGTTTAACTGGGCGCATGGCAAGTTTCCTTGGGACCAAAAAGGCAAAAAAAACGTCACGGCTCCCTGGGCTTTTAAGCAAAGCCGGGCTCCATGACGTCATTGTCGGTTTGGCAGACACGCCGTTGTGCTGACCGAAGCTTGTAAAAGCAGATTGCGTGCCAGTTTTGTAAGCGTTTGATTTGTAATGTTTATATTGAGATTTGTGGCAGTTTTAAGGGTTTTTTATGACGGCTCGCGCACCGCATGGGCGCCGTTTGCGTGCTGCTGGTGCATTCATACGGCGCGGTGCGGCTCAGCGGGTGAGCAGGTTTAGCAGGCCGTTTAGAGTGGGGCTTGAAACACCACCAGATGATCGGCGGCAATCCGAATGCCGAGGTTCTGGCCAGTTTCCAAGTCGACATGGCTGGGCAGAATCGACTCCAACACGCTACCAGTCGCCAGTTGCAGGCGATACAGGGTGGCGGCGCCGAGAAAGGTCTTGGCGACAATCCGTGCCTGCAGCGGGCTGTCTGGGTCGTAGACAATATCGTCGGGGCGCAGCAGCACATCCACCGCACTGCCGTTGGGCCAGAGATAGGCGCGGTTGCCGCGAATCACCCCAAGCTCGGTCTGCACTGTATCGGGCGAGAGCAATTGGCCACGGATGAAATACCCTTGGCCAATAAAGCTGGCCACAAAGGGCGTGAGTGGCTCGTGGTAGAG
>JAIERD010000244.1 GCA_019747155.1 Pseudomonadaceae bacterium | reverse complement strand
AGAAATCCTCAGTTTTAAGCCCGCCTTTCATGCGCCGCCCGCGCCACCGCGTTATCCGGCGCAGGCCCGGCGGCGCAATCAGCAGGGCGTGGTGATGATCGAAGTGCGCCTGGATGAACACGGCACGCAGCGCGAGCTGAAGCTGCTGCGCTCATCCGGGGTGGACAGCCTCGATCAGGCAGCGCTGGACGCCGTAGCGGTGTGGCGCTTCCAGGCAGAGGTGCGCGATGGGCAGAACGTGCCGAGCCGCGTGCAAATCCCTATTCAATTCGCCCTGACGGCGAACCGTTGATCCCAAGGAGTAACGCAATGAACCTGCAACCTCAAACGACCCCGGCGGCCGATGGCCTGTATCTGGCCTGGCAAGTGCTGCGCCGCGAACAGCCAAAACTGCGCGCGCGCGATGCCGCCGAGCAATTGGCGGTGAGCGAGGCGGAACTGACCGCCAGCCGCCTCGGCGTCGATGCCGTGCGCCTCAATCCACAGTGGGCAACCTTGCTGCCGGCGCTGGGCGAGCTGGGTTATGTGATGGCCCTGACCCGCAACGAGCACTGCGTGCATGAGCGCAAGGGTCATTACCGTGAGGTGACGGTAATGGGCAGCGGTCAGATGGGTCTGGTGGTGTCGGCGGATATCGATCTGCGCCTGTTCCTGGGTGGCTGGGCCAGCGTGTTTGCCATCGCCGAGGACACTGCGCGCGGCATCCAGCGCAGCATTCAGGTCTTCGACCGACAGGGCTTGGCAGTGCACAAGGTGTTCCTCACCGAAGACAGCACCCTGGCTGCCTGGGCACCGCTGGTCGAACGTTTTAGTGCGCAAGAACAAAGCCCGGAGCTGGACCTGCAACCTTTGCCGGCGGCAGAAGCGCCGCAGGCCGATGGCGAGATTGATGTCGAGTCGCTGCGCAGCAATTGGGCGAGCTTGAAGGACACTCACCATTTCTTCGCCTTGCTGAAAAAGCACGGCACCACCCGTACTCAGGCCCTGCGTCTGGCGGGTCGCGAGTGGGCTGAGCCGCTGGCGCCGAGCGAGCTGCCGAAGTTATTGGAGCAAGCCGGCGCGGCCGAGGTGCCGATCATGCTGTTTGTCGGCAATCGCCATTGCATCCAAATTCACAGTGGTCCGGTGCGTAATCTGCGCTGGCTGGACAGCTGGTTCAATGTGCTCGATCCCGAGTTCAATCTGCACTTGCAGACCCGTGGCGTGACCGAAGTGTGGCGGGTGCGCAAGCCGAGCAGCGATGGGGTGATCACCAGTTGGGAGGCCTTCGACGCCCATGGCGAGCTGGTGCTGCAGCTGTTTGGTGCGCGCAAACCAGGTGTGCCAGAGCTCACGACCTGGCGGACCTTGGCCGAAACCTGTCCGGCTTTGGAGGCCTGAAATGATCCGGCGCAGACTGAGTCTGCTGGCGCTGTGTAGCGCCTTGCTGGCCGCTCCGCTGGTGCAGGCCGAGCCGTTGCCGCAGCGCTGGGTGAGTGCCGGCGGCGCGCTGAGCGAGTGGCTGGTGGTGTTGGGCGGCGAGGCCAAGCTGGTGGGGGTGGATAGCACCAGTCAGCACCCGCCATCGTTGCGCAGCCTGCCGGGCATTGGTTACCAGCGTCAACTGGCGGCCGAAGGCATTCTATCGTTGCAGCCGGATCTGCTGCTGGGCAGCGAGGAGATGGGCCCGCCGCCGGTGCTGGCCCAACTTAAGGCGGCCGGGGTGCAGGTGGAAGTGCTTTCCGCCCGTGCCGATCTGACCAGTCTGAGCAGCAATCTAAGCCGTATCGGGACACTGCTCGGTGCCGAGCAGCAGGCGCAGCAGACCTTGGCGGCTTATAAGCAGCGTCTGCAGCAGCAGGCCGAGTGGATTGCCCTGGCGCAGCAGAGCCAGGCAGCGCCGAAAGTGCTGCTGTTGCTGGGGCATGCCGGTGGTAATCCCTTGGTGGCCGGGGCCGATACTGTGGGCGGTTGGCTGATTGAGCGCGCCGGTGGGCAGAATCTGGCCACCCATAGCGGTTACAAGGCGTTGTCCACTGAGGCGCTGGCTGCCCTGAATGCAGATCTGTTGATAGTCGCCGATCGCAGCCTCAGTGGCGACGCGGCAGCTGCGGCCTTGCTCAAGAACATGCCGGTGCTAGCCGCTGGCCGGGCCGCGCAACAGGGGCGAATAGTGCTGCTCGATCCGACCCTGTTGGTCGGTGGCTTGGGGCCGCGGGTGCCGGATCAGCTGGCGGCTTTGGCGGCAGGCTTTTATCCTGCCGCACACGCCCTGACCGCCGACGCTAAGAGCCAACCATGACCGCTGCTGTTAAACCCCGTTCCCTGCTGCTGGCCCTGAGCGCTTTGTTGTTGCTGGCCTTCTGGCTATCGCTGGCCTTGGGGCCGGTCAGCTTGCCGCTGCTGGATACCCTCAAGGCCGGCTTACGCCTGCTCGGCGTGCCGCTGGATGGCGCCGGTTTGCAGCAGGCCGAGTTGATTGTTGGGCAGATTCGCTTGCCGCGCAGCCTGCTGGGTTTGGCGGTGGGCGCGGTGCTGGCGCTGTCCGGGGTGGCCATGCAGGGCTTATTCCGCAATCCTCTTGCTGACCCTGGGCTGGTCGGGGTTTCCAGTGGCGCGGCCCTTGGCGCGGCACTGGCGATAGTGACTGGCAGCCTGTGGGGCGGTATTCCTGAAGCGCTGGGGCCGTATTTATTGTCGCTGTGCGCCTTCGCCGGCGGCTTGGGGGTTACCGCGCTGGTTTATCGCCTCGGTCGGCACGACGGGCAAACCAGTGTGGCGACCATGCTGCTGGCCGGTGTCGCACTCACCGCACTGGCCGGCGCGGCCATAGGGTTGCTGACCTACCTGGCCGATGACGCGACCCTGCGCACCCTGACCTTCTGGAACATGGGCAGCCTGAATGGCGCCAGCTATGCGCGGCTCTGGCCGTTGTTGCTGGTGTTGGTACTGGTTGCCTGCTGGCTGCCGCGTCGGGCGGCGGCCTTGAATGCGCTGCTGTTGGGCGAGTCGGAAGCGCGGCACCTGGGTTTTGAAGTTGAGCGACTCAAGCGCGAGCTGGTGTTCTGCACCGCCCTGGGTGTTGGCGCGGCGGTGGCGGCGGCTGGGCTGATCGGCTTTGTCGGTCTGGTGGTGCCGCATCTGCTGCGGCTGCTGGTCGGACCGGATCATCGGATTCTGTTGCCGGCCTCGGCATTGGCCGGGGCCAGCTTGCTGCTGCTGGCGGATCTGCTGGCGCGCCTGCTGATGGCGCCGGCGGAGTTGCCAATCGGCATAGTCACGGCGTTGCTCGGCGCACCCTTCTTTCTTTATTTACTGGTTCGGGAGCGCCGCTGATGCTTGAGGTTAAACAGCTGCGCCTACAGCGCGGCGCCGTCACTGTGCTCGATGAGGTCAACCTGCAACTGCTGCCGGGCCAGGTGCTGGGCGTGCTCGGTCCTAACGGCGCGGGCAAGAGCACCTTGCTCGCCGCCTTGAGTGGCGAGCTGGCGGCATCGGCCGGGCAGGTGTTGCTGGATGGTCGGGCTCTGGCCGACTGGCCGGGGCCTGAGCGGGCGCGGCGTTTGGCCGTGCTGCCGCAGACTTCGAGCCTGGACTTTGCCTTTCGGGTGGAGGATGTGGTCGGCATGGGCCGTTTGCCGCATTCCAGCGGTCGTGAGCTCGATGGGCAGATTATTGCGGCGGCCCTGAAGGCGGCCGATGCGGCTTATTTAAGCGGTCGTAATTACCTGACGCTGTCCGGTGGCGAGCGCCAACGGGTGCATCTGGCGCGTGTGCTGGCGCAATTGTGGCCGGGCGGGGCAGGGCAAACCCTGTTGCTGGATGAGCCGACCTCGATGCTCGATCCGCTGCATCAGCACAGCACCTTGCAGGCGGTGCGCGATTTCGCCCAGCGCGGCGCGGCGGTGCTGGTGATAGTGCATGACCTAAATCTGGCCGCGCGTTATTGCGATCGCCTGTTGTTGCTGGCTAACGGCCGGCCGCAGGTACTGGGCAGCCCTGATGAGGTGCTGCAGCCAGATAATCTCAAAGCGGTCTTCGGCCTGGACGTGTTGGTGCAGCGTCATCCCGAACGGGATCATCCATTGATAGTGATTCGTTAGAAGGAATCTTTGAAAAAGGTAGCGAGCGACGGTTAGGCAAGGCGAAATCAGCCGAAAAGCGCAGTGTACGAGTTGTACATGAGCATTTGAGGCTGATTTCAACGCGGCATAACCGAGCGCAGTAGTTTTTCAGAGGTTCCTGAGGGTTGTGTATGCGTCTGTTGTTGTGTTGTTGTCTGCTGCTGTTGAGCGCCTGCCACACTGCGGCGACATTGCCGCCGATACCGGATTGGCAAAGCTCGCAGGGCCATGAACATGCTGATCTTGGCCGGATTATTGACCTGCGCAGCGGTGCCAGCCTGACGCCGGCGCAGTTGGTCGAGCAGTTGGCGGCAGCGGAACTGGTGTTGGTCGGCGAGCAGCATGACAATCCCGATCACCATCGCTTGCAGTTGTGGCTGTTGAAGGCCCTGGCCGCGCAACGGCCGCAAGGCAGTCTGTTGCTGGAGATGCTCAATCCAGATCAGCAAGACCGGGTGGTGGCGGCACATGCCGCGACCCTGGATGGGCAAGCGCCGGCTGATCTACCGGCGGCCCTGGCCTGGCAGAAGAACTGGGATTGGGCGCTGTACGGGCCGATTGTCAGTTATGCGCTGGCGCAGCCGTACCCGTTGCAGGCGGCCAACCTCAATCGCAGTGAAATTATGCAGATTTATGCCGCGCGACCGGCGTTGCAGGGCCGACTGTCGACGACGGCGCCAGTACGGGAAACCTTGCTGGCCGATATTCGCGAGTCGCATTGCGGTTTGCTGCCCGAGGCACAAATGCCGGCCATGCTGGCGGTACAGCAGCAGCGCGATCGGCGTATGGCTGAGCGTTTGCGGGCGGCGCCAACCCCGGCGTTGTTGTTGGCAGGCGGCTTCCATGCCAGGCGTGATCTGGGCGTGCCTTTGCACCTGGCCGATCAGGGTGTCGATGCCGGCACTCTGGTGTTGCAACTGGCCGAGGTGGGCAAGCCGGTGAGTGCCGCCAGCGCCGACTTTGTCTGGTACAGCGCCGCGCTGCCGGAGAAAGATCACTGCGCCAGCTTGCGTCGCCCGACGTCAGCTCAGTAGATAGCCACGGTCTGGGCTTCTTCTTACCGATTGCCGCTCCACGGATAACCTTTGCTCGCTGAACTGCGGGGCTTGGCTTTATTGCAGGCAAAAAAAGACCCAGGTGTGAGCTGGGTCAAAACCGTGTTTAGCCTGATGAGGAGATAACCTGAAAAGTCCGACCTGGTCTTTCAGCTTACCGGCTGACCTCGCGATCAACTGAAGTAATAATAACAATTCTCATTCGCAAGTCAACGGTTTTTCCTCAGATTTTATTGTTGCTGGGCTGCAAAGCAAACGACCCGGCTCTGGGCCGGGTCGTAGTGTTATTGCGTGATGCTGGGCGGTGTTATTCGGTGGCTGGCAAGCGCAGCTGGGTGACTTCTTTGTTCAGCAGGTCGATGCGCCGCGCCATGCTCTCGATCAGGCTATGGGCAATCCGTGGATTGCTCTGCATCAGACTGAGGAACTGCTCCTTGGGGATGATCATCACGGTGCAGGGCTCGCTGGCGATGACCGTGGCGCTGCGCTTCTCGCGGGTAAATACCGCCATGGCGCCAAAGATTTCGTCCTTTTGCACATCGCCGACCTTGTGGCCGTCGACGTAGGCTTCGGCGTGGCCTTCGATGATCACGAACACGTGCTCGGCTTCGTCGCCCTGATGGATCAGCTCTTCGCCAGCGGCAAAGCTTTGAAAGCCGGTGGCGGGGCGCATTTCCGGTTGTTTGAGCCGCGACAGCGCATCCGACAGCAAGGCCGTGTGGCCAAGCAGGTATTGCACGAACATTTCCTGGCGCTGTTCATCGGCATAAATATGCTGGAACACCGCCGAGCGCGAGTAGGGAACCAGGCTGATGGGCTCTTCGCTGCTGTAGATGCAGCTTGGCAGCTCAATGCCTTGACGCAGGCCGACCAAGTCGCCTTCTTGCAGGTAAAACAGCGGCCGCCCATCAATCAGCGCATGCAACAAGCCATTTTCAATCACAAAAAGCTGGTTGATCGGCAGCAGCGGGCCAAGATCTTCGACCTTGTCAAAGCTCAACGCCGGCCCCGTCGGCGCAAGGCCTTCAAGTAGCTGGGTGGGGAGGCTTTGCAGTCGGCTGATCAGCTGATCGGCATACGCCGGTTGCTCACCGAGTAGATACATGCGAGAAATTCCTTGAGCGGTCTGGGCTGGCAAAATGCACGAGTGTTTTAACAACACTAGGCTTTGGCCGCTATTACGACAAATATTGTGCGCGGAGGCTGTGAGCTAGCTCTTGTTGTGCGTTGCTACTGAGTCGAGTAGGCCATTTAACTCGGCTTTGTGGGCCGGCGGCAACTCATTCCAGTTTACATCCATCAGGGCGCCCTCAATGGCATACAGCAAAACTTTCGAGGCGCGAAAGCCGCGGGCTTTCACTGCGCGGTAAGCGTCGACCGCACCAAGCCGGCGTAGGTCTGAGGCGCTGTGAATGCCGGAGGCGTGTAGCCACTGAGCGGATGTCTTGCCAAGGTTTTTCAGCTCGAGCAGTTCGTCGTTCATTGAGCCTCCGTGCACTTCGGGTATGCATCTGGTTGTAAGGGGTAGCCTGCGAGAAAGTGTAGCGGCCAACTGACATTATGCGACTGCTGCGGGTCGCCCCATGCAAAACCCAGTGCAGGCAGTAACGCTGCGAGCGGGTTGCCGCTCTGTTGCGTGCATAGCTGGACTGCTGACCAGGTGTTCAGGTAGCCGAGCAATTGGCTCAGGTTCCACTGTTGTTGCATGGCAAAGGCAGGCAGTTGGAGGCGTGGGAAGGGCGCCGCTATGTCGCTATAACCGCAGTCGACGCTGCTGCGGCCGGTCGGCCAGTAGCCTTTAAGGCCGTGGTGGTAGAGCTGTTCAATGATGACGTCGACTGCCGGGTTGACGCTGAGCAAACCATAGCACCAGGCGCAAAACAGCCCGTTGGGTTTTAGCAGGCGACTGACTTGGGCAAAAAAAGCCGCATCGGCAAACCAGTGCAGGGCTTGGGCGACAATTATCAGGTCGAGGCAGTTGGGTGCGATGGGCAGTTGTTGCGCATCGGCGACCAGCAGTTGCAGGTTGGCGCGGGGTTCGGCGGCGACCAGTTGTGCAAAGCTGCCGTCACAGGCCAGCACCTGGGCAAAATGCTCGCACAGCGGCCGACTGGCTTGGCCATTGCCGCAGCCGATATCAAGTGCCAGCAGCTTGGCTGGACTGTGTTGCGCCAGCCAGGCGAATAATGGCGCCGGGTAGTGCGGGCGATAGTTGGCGTAGTCAGTGGCGCCGGCACCAAACAGTTCGCTGATCGCACGCATGGCTCACTCCAGGCGGTGGGAAACTACTGCTAGGTTGTGCAGCCATGTATTCATGGCTTATTTGGTGCGATAGCGCAGGCGCGTGCCGAAGTTCATCGACATTAAAATCTCATCGGCGCTTAGCTCTTCTGGGAAATAGGCGCCGGATATTTGCGCGTGGGCAAGGCTGGCGCCTTGCATGCAGGTGTTGCGTAGATCCAAGCCGCGTAGATCGGCGCCGCGAAAGTAGGCGTCGGTAAAACGCACACGGTCAGCGTCCAGGCTGCGCAGGTCAAGACCGCGAAAGTCGCCGCTGGAAAGGTCTATTTCGCCTTCTGTGGGTTTTTGCGCATTGAAACCGGCGACGTTTTCGCTGCGAATAAGGCGATACAGCGGGCTATCAAGCTGGTGTGGTTGGCTCATGGGGCACTTCCGTTGAGAGGTTCAACGCAAGTATAGAGGGCGCTGCCGGGCTTGCCTGCAGCGCCTTTAGTTCAGCCTGGTTACAGCCCCGGCAAATAGTTGCGCAGGCGCTCGATCAGGCTGTTGAGACTGGCGGCGTCATGGGTGTCAATCCGTGTGCTTAGAGCCTGCTCAACGCCGTCGAGCGGCTCGCGGCTGGTCTGTTGGGCGTCGATCACCGCTTGCGTGGCGTCGGAGGGATCGCGCTTGGCGGCTTGGCGTTGCGCCAGCCACTGGCTAATCATCGCATCCGGGGCGTGGCAGTCGAGAATCAGCAGGGGTACGCCGGTTTGCTCGGCCACTTGGCTGGCACCCGCACGTTGGGCGTGCTTGAGGTAGGCGGCGTCGATGACCACCGGGAAACCTGCCTGCAGGGCGCTGGTGGCCAGCTGATGCAGGCGCTCATAGGTGGTGTTGCTGGCGGCATCGGTATAGATGCCGCTGCTGATTTGGCCTTGCAAGCCCGCAGTTTGTTCGCCGAGCAAGCGTTTGCGCTCAACATCCGAACGCAGTCGAATGGCACCCAGCGCTTCGACCAAGCGCATGGCTACGTGGCTTTTGCCGACCGCAGACACGCCGTGGGTGATCGCCAAAAAGCTCGACGGAATGGCGCTGTAGCTTTCGGCCAGATTGGCGTAGCGGCGGTACTGGGCGAGGATCAATTGGCACTGCTCGGGGTCTTGCTCCTGCCCCAGGCGGAACAGACTGACCTTGGCGCGTACCAAGGCGCGGTAGGCCTTGTAGAAGTTGATCAGGTCGAGGGCGGCGTAATCGCCGGTGTGCTCCAGCCAGGCGCTGATAAAACGCCGCGACAGGGGCTTGAGGTTGCGGTCTTCAAGGTCCATGGCCAGAAAAGCGGCGTCCAGGGCGATGTCGATCAGGCGGAACGGTTCGTTGAACTCGATGCAGTCAAACAGCACCACGCGGCCTTCCAGTAAGGTCGCGTTGCCCAAGTGGATATCGCCGTGGCATTCGCGCACCGAACCGTTGGCGGCGCGCTGGTTGAGCAGCGATTCGAGGCGGACAAAATTGCTTTCGGTCCAGGCCTCAAGTGCGTCCAACTGCAGCAGGTCGGCGGCGTCGCTGAGCATCGGGCGGATTTGCTCAAAGTTCTGCCGCATCGGCGCGGCAATGGCGCTTGCATTGCACAGTGGATGCTCGGCAGCCACCCGTGGGGTCTGTTGGTGAAAGCTGGCGATTTGTTCTGCCAGGGCATCGATATGCTCGACGCTTAATTCGCCACGGGCTTGCACGGCATCCAGCAGTTGGCTCTGGGGGAACTGGCGCATCTGCAGCGCGTACTCGATGACCGGACCTTGGCCGTTGAGTTGTGGCGCGTCGCTGCTGCCGGTGATCGGCAGTACTTGCAGGTACAGGTCTTCGGTCAGGCGCTGATTCAGACGCAGCTCTTCGGCGCAAAAGTGCGCGCGGTCGGCCAGGGTGCTGAAGTCGAGGAAGCCGAAATTGACCGGTTTTTTAATCTTGTAGGCAAAGGGGCCGGTGAGCAGCACCCAGGAGATGTGCGTCTCGATAACCTGGAATTGCTCCACGGGATGCGGGAACAGGGCCGGGTTTTGCAGGGCGGCAATCAGTGCTTGGCTCACGGTCAATCCTTGCGATTAAGAGGTTGGAAAGGCCGCTATTATGGCCTCTGTGCGCGGTCATGCAAACCGCTGCGGCCGGTCTGTGGGCGGTGGGCAATATGGGTATAATGCCGGCCTATGACTCGTTCCCGCTCCCCTCGTGCTCGTCCCAAACGCCGTTCTAACGGTTTTCATCCCTTGCTTGGTTGGGCGCTTAAGCTCGGCTTGGTCGGCCTGGTGGTACTCGCCGGCTTTGCGATTTACCTCGATGCGGTGGTGCAGGAGAAATTCTCCGGTAAGCGCTGGACGGTGCCGGCCAAGGTCTACGCGCGTCCGCTGGAGTTATTTGTCGGGCAAAAGCTGACCAAAAATGATTTTCTGACCGAGCTGGATGCCCTTGGTTATCGGCGTGAAGCATCGGTTACCGGCCCTGGCGCTGCGGTCGTGGCCGGTAATGATGTCGAGCTGCACACCCGTGGGTTTCAGTTCTATGAAGGCCTGGAACCGGCCCGGCGCGTGGGTGTGCATTTTTCCGGCGCCTATGTCGCCGGTCTGACCCAGGCCGGCGGCGCGAGCCTGGCGGTGGCGCGCTTGGAACCCTTGCTGGTGGGCGGCCTGTATCCGGCGCACCATGAAGATCGCATTCTGATCAAGCTTGAGCAGGCGCCGCCGTATTTGCTGCAAACCTTGGTGGCGATTGAAGACCGTGAGTTTTTCAATCACCACGGTGTTTCCCCTAAGTCGATTGCCCGCGCCTTCTGGATCAATGCCACCGCCGGACAATTGCGTCAGGGCGGCAGCACCCTGACCCAGCAGTTGGTGAAGAACTTCTACCTGACCAATGAGCGGAGCCTGAGCCGCAAGCTTAACGAGGCGATGATGGCCGTGTTGCTGGAGCTGCATTACAGCAAAAACGAGATTCTCGAAGCCTACTTGAATGAGGTGTTTCTCGGTCAGGACGGCCAGCGGGCCGTGCATGGCTTTGGCCTGGCCAGCCAGTTTATGTTTAGCCAGCCGATGTCTGAACTCAAATTGCATCAGGTGGCGTTGCTGGTCGGGATTGTTAAGGGGCCGTCGTACTACAACCCACGGCGCTACCCGGAGCGCGCTCTGGAGCGGCGTAATTTGGTCCTCGATGTGCTGGCCGAGCAGGGCGTGGTCACCCCGGAGCAAGCGGCTGCTGCGAAGAAACAACCCTTGGGCGTGACCCAGCGCGGCAGCTTGGCCGACAGCTCCTACCCGGGGTTCTTGGATCTGGTGAAGCGCCAATTACGCCAGGATTACCGCGACGAGGATTTGACTGAAGAGGGCCTGCGGATATTCACCAGCTTCGATCCGATCCTGCAATTGAAGGCAGAAGCGGCGTTGGCGGAAACCCTCAAACGCTTGTCTGCCGGGCGCGGCAAAAGTGTTGATGAGGTCGAGGCGGCCATGCTGGTGACCAGTCCGGAAACCGGTGAGGTGCAGGCGCTGATCGGCAGCCGGCAGCCGCGCTTCGCCGGTTTTAATCGGGTGCTCGATGCAGTGCGGCCAATTGGTTCGCTGATCAAGCCGGCGGTGTATTTGACGGCGCTGGAGCGGCCGAGCCAATACACGCTGACCAGTTGGCTGAACGATGCGCCGTTCTCGGTCAAAGGCCAGGACGGGCAAGTCTGGAAGCCGCAGAACTATGACCATCAGGCCCATGGCAATGTATTTCTGTATCAGGCCCTGGCCAACTCCTACAACCTGTCTACCGCCAAGCTGGGGCTGGAATTGGGCGTGCCGACCGTGCTGAAAACCCTCGAGCGGCTGGGGGTTTCCCGTGAGTTTCCGGCTTATCCGTCGATGCTGCTGGGCGCGGGCTCGTTGACGCCGATGGAAGTGGCGGGGATGTACCAGACCCTCGCCAATGGCGGCTTTAATACCCCGCTGCGCGGTATTCGCAGCGTACTGACTGCCGAAGGCGAGCCGCTCAAACGCTACCCCTTCCAGATTCAACAACGCTTCGATCCCGGCGCTATTTATCTGGTGCAAAACGCCATGCAGCGGGTGATGCGCGAAGGTACTGGGCGCTCGGTCTATACCCAGCTGCCGGCGTCGCTGACCCTGGCAGGCAAAACCGGCACCAGTAATGATTCGCGCGACAGTTGGTTTGCCGGTTTTAGCCAGGATTTGCTCGCAGTGGTGTGGCTGGGCCGCGATGATAATGGCAAGACGCCGCTCACCGGCGCCACTGGCGCACTGCAGGTGTGGACCGGCTTTATGCGTAAAGCTGATCCGTTACCGCTGGATATGCCGTTACCCGATAACGTTATTCAGGCCTGGATTGACCCGCGCACCGGCCAGGGCTCTGATCCAAGTTGTTCGGGTGCGCAACAGATGCCGTATATTCGCGGCAGTGAGCCTACCCCCGGCAGCGCCTGTGGGATTCAAGCCCCCGCCGGCGAGGTGATGGATTGGGTTAAGGGCTGGTTGAATTAATTGAGAGGTTTTGACGTGAGCAAATGGCTAATTACTGCTTTGGCAGCGACAGCGCTGTTGAGTGGTTGTGCATCGGTTCAGCGCGGCGCCATTCCGGTGGTCGAGGCGGGTGCGCCAGTGTCTGACGGTGAGCAAGTGGCAGCGGGCGGTAACTATCGCGCGCCTGCGCCTAAGCCGCAGGCGGTCGCGCAAGATTCCGGCGTACTGGTGATGGTGCCGGGCGGTGCGGGTGCCAGCTCCGCGCCGATTCAGAGCTATCCGGCCAGCTCCGGGCCTATCGTCGGTAATGTCAGTGGTACGGCTTCGACAGCGATGCCTGGTCCTGTTACGCAGCAATCCTCGCCGGGTTTTAAGGTGATTAAATCCACCGTGCCCAGTGGCATTCCAAATACTGCCGGCTTGGCCGGCGATGAGCAATTAGATGGGCCGGTGTTGGCGTTGCTGACCACTGCTCAGCAGCAACAAAGCAGCGGTGATCTGAATGGCGCCTCTTCAAGCCTTGAGCGCGCCCAGCGGATTGCCCCGCGTGAGCCACAAGTGCTGTATCGCTTGGCCGAAGTGCATTTGGCCCAAGGCGATGCGGCGCAAGCCGAGCAGTTGGCGCGCCGCGGCTTGAGTTACGCCAATGGCCGCGCTTCGTTGCAGGCCAGTTTGTGGGAGCTGATTGCTCAAGCGCGCGAGCGTCAGGGTGATCCGGCGGGCGCTGCCGAGGCGCGTCAACACGCTCAGGTTAATCTTTGATGGCGGTACGTTCTTTGTTGGCGCAGCAACTGCTGTTAATCGAGGCGCAGCTGCGTGAACTCGATTGGTGGACGGCAACCTCGCCAACTGCGGAGGCGCTGGCCAGTGAGCAGCCGTTTGCAGTCGATAGCATGGCGTTTGAGCAGTGGTTGCAGTGGCTGTTTTTGCCGCGCATGCAGCAGTTGCTGGAGTCTGGTGCGCCGCTACCCAGCGCTTGTGGAATTGCGCCAATGGCCGAGATGGCACTGGCTGAGCGCGCCTATCAGGCACGCGCCTTGCTGCGGGTGTTGGGGGAGTTTGATCGGTTGATAACTGGCGCGGCCTAAGCGCGCCAATCCGAACTCAGTTGCAGTTCTCTTTGATGGCTTTTTGCGCTTCGGCAATTTTCGCCTGACGCTGATCTTCACCCAGGCGTACTTGCTCACCGTTGACCTCGGTGCGCAGGCGTGGATTGTTCTGCAATTGGGCCAGGTTGGTGCGCACCGATTCGCAGTACTTTTTGCGCTCGGCGGCTTGCTCAGCGACCTGCTGCTTAACCTTGGCGTCGATTACCTTCTGCTCGGCTTCACCGCTGTCCACTGCTGCAGGTGCGGGCGTGGCGGCTTTGGCTGCTGCTTTCGGCTGTGCTATGACCGTATTAACGCTGGTCGCGGCCTGCCCCTGCGGTGGGTTGGCACCAAAGTGCGTAACACCCTTGTCGTCGACCCACTTATAAACTTGGCTGGCCATGGCGGTGGTGCTTAGTGTGAGCAACAGACTGCCCAAAATCATCATGCGGCGCATGCGTTTTCCTTTTATTCGCTGCAAAACCTGCCCCTACTATAACCAAATCTGGTGATTCGTCATCCTGCGCCGCGTCACAGCGCTTTAACTGCATAAAGCAGTGGCGTTTACTTGACTTGCCAGGCGGTATTGCGAAGAATTGGCAGTTAGCTGAGTCGGCTTGTTTATCTCAAGCTCCTTGGCAGACCATGAGGCGCACACCCGCGCCGACCTGTTACTCCCCGCAACGCGTTACCTCGCGCTGGGTGGGATGCTCTCCGCAACATCCAGGAGTGCTCCCAATACTTGCTCAGTCAGTAGCTGACGTAGTCGGCGGCCACC
>JAIERD010000231.1 GCA_019747155.1 Pseudomonadaceae bacterium | reverse complement strand
CTGATCTTCAGCCGCCAAGAGCCGTTGCGGCAGCTGTGGCTGGCCGCGCGCTCAGGCGGTTTTCACTGTGATTACGACGCTGCCAGCGAGCGCTGGATGTGCGACACCAGTGACGAACTGCTCGGTGAGATGCTGGCGCGCCTGACCCTTGAGCAGTGCGGTGCGGAACTTGAGTTTGAAGAGCTCTGATCAGCCGCCCGACAGCGCGCCCCCGGCAGATGGCCCGGTGGAGTCGCCATGCCGGCGCCAGTGCTGCCTGGATGACACCGACCGCTGCATAGGTTGCGGTCGCATGCTGGCGGAAATCCTCGAATGGGGCAGCGCCAGCAATGCCCGCCGAAGGGAAATTTGTGCGCTGGCAAAAACCCGTTTACGGCCGTCGCCGCTCGGTGGCCGCTAACCCGCCTGCGCCTTGTGTATTTGTTCGGCTGTGGTACGGTCGGCCCATGCCTCAACACATTGAGGCTCAACAAAACCCCGAGCTCTCTCGGGGTTTTGCTTTTTTTGCGTCAGCTACAGGGAGCTTCGTCATCATCATGAGTACACCGGCCATCACCATCACTCGTTTGGACTTGCAACGTCTGGAGCGTTTGCTCGCCGATCCGAAAAACCTCGGCCCGGGTGCCGAGGCCTTGGAAAAGGAGATGGCGCGTGCGCAAATCGTCGGCCATGACGAAGTGCCTGCGGGCGTGGTAACCATGAATTCGCGAGTGTTCTGTCGCGACGAAAGCAGTGCCAAGGAATACCACCTGACCCTGGTCTATCCGCAGGACGCCGGTGCCGAAGGCACTGTGTCGATTCTCGCGCCAGTTGGCAGCGCCTTGCTGGGGCTGAGTGTCGGTCAGCAGATCGATTGGCCGGCGCCTGCCGGTAAGCTGATCAAACTGACCCTGTTGGCCGTTGAATATCAACCGGAAGCCGCCGGCGAATACAGCCGCTAAGCGCTATCGGGCCGCCGCAGTTCGGCCACTCAAGCCTGCTGAAAAACCTTATCGAGCGCTTCTTCCAGCGCAGCGTAAGCCGACAGCTTTGTCAGTCGGGCCGCGAAACGGCTTGTCATTGAAGGCAGTCAACTGGTGACAAAATGTCACCAGTTGAAAATGGCCGCCTCCGACGGCAAGCAGCGCCTGACCGATGCCGCCAATGCCGAGACCCTGTTGCGCCTGGTGCTGTTTCGTAGGGTGGGCTTCAGCCCACCGCAGCGAAATTCAACGGCTTTGGTGGGCTGAAGCCCACCCTACAGGGCGCCGCCGGCCAGCCATTCACGCACTCTGCAACGCGCTATTGAGCGCCTCTTCCAGCTTGGCTTTGTAGCGCAGGCAATGGATGGTTTGGCTGTGGCCAGCGCCGAGTACCCGCGACAGGTCGAGGTCAGTGATGTAGCAGGGATAGCGCTCGCCGCCTTGGCGTTTGCTGAGGATGTGCCGGGCCACGGCGGCGAATAAATCCTGGCCATACTCCAGCTCGGAAAACTCGCGGTGGTTGCAGTACAGGGTGATGTGCTCGCGGCCTTGCTCGGCCGGTTCGACAATCACCTGGACTTGATAAAACGGCTGACTGCCGAGGCTTTGCGGTGCCGGGCGACGCTCCATATGCTGGGCACGCTGGGGCGCGGCGGGTAGCACTTGGTAATAGAGCAGCTCCAGGTCCATCGGCAGTTGCGCATTGTCGAGACTCAGCTGCGCGTTGCGTCGATAGAGCATCGACTGCAAAAAGCGCTGCACCGGGGTCAGCAGGTTTTGTTCGTCATGAAAGGGCACCCGCTGGCGCCACAGCGCATTGTGCTCATCCAGAATACTCAGTTCGGCCTGCGTGCCATGCAGGCGATAGAACACCTGAATGCAGTCGGGCCGGCCGAGCGGCAGGATCAGCGCCAGATCGTCGCCCTCCAGGGCATGGCTGTCCAAATGCAGGGCGCTAAAGCCCGGTTGCTGCTCGCCAAGGTGCTCAATCAGAGCCGGTAGATCGCTTAACACGGCATGGCTGACGTGTCCGGGCAGTAGGTCGATGACGTGGTATTGCTGCTGAATTTGCAGCAGATAACGGCTCAGTTGTGGCTGGCCAAGGTGGCTGAGTGCGTCGCGAAACAACTCTTCGACCCGCTGGCCAATAGTCACGGCGCGGTTTTTACAGAAGCAGCGAACCTGCAAATTGGCTTTGGCGCGGCCGGCCGGCAGGCTATTGAGAAAGTCGCGCAGGCAGTCGAGCAAGGCGTTGGGGCCGTCATAGCGGGTGACCAGCAGTTCGTTCCAGCTGTTGAGGGTGACTTGGTCGAAGGTCAGCACCAGGTTTTCCCGCACCCCGGAGTAGCCCAGCGCATCGGTGCGGCCGCTGGTGAGGTGCACATTGAGCAGGCTGTGTTGCTTCAACGGGTCGACCCCAACATTGACCAGCAGCAGCACAGTGGCGGGCGCGCAGGCTTGCAGCAGGGCCTGTTCGGGCACGCTGGGGAAGGGCAGGGGCAGCACCAGTTGCAAACTTTCGAGCAGATTGGACAGCTCAAAATCATTCAGATCACTGCTGCCGGGCTGCAAGGACAGCCGCGTGCTGCTGTCGATGACGCCGTTGCGATGGCCCCAGGCGAGCAGTTCAATCAACTGGCGGGTACGTTTTAGCGGGGCAAAATCGCTGGCGTCTTGGCCGCTCAAACCGCCGCTGTACAGCGCCCACTGGGCTTCGCCAGAGGCTTCGGCGGCCGGGCTGTGCACCAGGGTCAGGGTTTCCTCGGCAAGGTCGGGGGCGATGCCTGGGTTGATAAACTCGACCTTGCCGGCCTTGCGCTCGAAGGCGGCGTACAGGCGCCGGCCGAGGATGCTCAGATCGCGACTGTTGAGCAGGCTGCCGGCCTGCTGGCTGCGGGCAAAGTCCGATAAAAACCGGTAGCTGTAGGTCAGTTCATTGACCAAGGCGCGGCGCTCCAGGCTGACCTGGCGGACCTTCCATTGCTGGCGATTATCCAGCATCAGCAGTTCGCGCTCGCTCCAGCCCCAGTCGGCGGTGAGCCGTTCCAGCAGCAGCCGTTGCCAGCTTTTCTGGCGGTTGCGCGGCGGTTTGCTGAGCTTTTTATTGACCTTTAAATACAGGCAACGGCGGATCAGTTCGAGCCGTTCCAGCTCGCCGCGACCGGTTAAGTACTCCTCCAGACGGCGATAGACCACTGTGTAGGAGTCCAGCTCATCGAGGTCGAGGCGGTTGGCAAACACCGCCTGTTTAAAGCGCAGACTCAGGCATTCCACTTGCGGGTGCTGGCTGGCGTACACCTCGGTCAGCAGCAATTTGAGCACCGACTTGTACGGCGACTCGATGCCTTTAAACAGCTGCCACATGCCGGCGCCGAGAAATTCCGCCGGCGGAATCCGCGCCAAATGACCGAGGTCGAGCACGTCATCGGCGCGGATAAAGCGCTTGCTCAACAGGGTGCTGGTGTACTCGCCATAGCGTTGCTCTTCATACACCGGCACCAGCCACCAGAGCGGCGTGCGCCCGGCCAGCCAGATGGCGGTGCGGTAAAACTCATCGAGCAATAAATAGTGCTGGGTGGTGCCGCAGTCATCGGAGGTCAGCTGGGCTTCGCGATCTTCCTGGCTAAAGCGCTGCGGATCGACCAAAAAGCAATGCACCTCGGCGCCCTGGGTGGCGGCCCAGCTCTCCAGCAGCGTGCATTTACGCTGCAGCTCGTGCAGGGCTTGCGCCGAGAGCTGCGGCGCGTGACAAACCCACAGATCCATGTCGCTCTGCTCGGCTTGGGCCAGGGTGCCGAGGCTGCCCATTAAAAACAGGCCCTGCAACGGCAGCTGCGGTTTGCCGCGATAGGGTTTGTAGACGAACGAGCGAGTCAGCCGCTGGGCCTCGCTGAGTAACTCCTCATCCGGCTCATAACCGCAGAGACCGGCCGGGGTGGCGCCGGAAACATAGCCGGGCAACAGCGGATGGTTGACATGAAACAACAACGGCAAGAGTTTCAGCACCAACTGCTGGCGCGTCGAGAGTGCCTGCATGGCGCGCGCCAGGCGCCCGCTGTTGACCTGCATAAAGCGCGCACGCAACTGCGTCAGCACCTTGCGGTCGATGCCATCGTCGATATCGGGGCGGATTTCATTGTTGCGGGTCATGCCCAAAGCCTAAGCATATTCGCTGGGCAGTGCCAGTGCGGCGCTCAGGGCTGGCGCTTAATAAAGACCGCGAGCGCGGGCTAGTAGCGGCGCACTGTGCTGAAACGGATAGCCGCAGTTTGCCGTCTATTGCCCGCGCTAGCGATTTACCCGGCGCCGTTAAACCTGCGCCAACTCAGCATGTTCATCGGCATTGAGCAGTTCTTTATCCGTCTGCTGCATGATCTGGCTGGTAATCGCCCCGGCGGTCATCGAGCCGTTAACGTTCAACGCTGTACGGCCCATGTCGATCAGCGGCTCTACCGAAATCAGCAGCGCCACCAGTGACACCGGTAAGCCCATGGCCGGCAGCACGATCAGCGCGGCAAAGGTCGCACCGCCACCCACGCCGGCCACGCCTGCCGAACTCAAGGTGACAATTGTCACCAACGTCGCGATCCACAGCGGATCCAGCGGGTTGATGCCCACCGTCGGCGCCACCATCACCGCCAACATCGCCGGGTACAGGCCGGCGCAACCGTTCTGGCCGATGGTCGCACCAAACGACGCCGCAAAGCTGGCGATGGACTGCGGAATTCCCAAGCGCCGGGTCTGCGCTTCAATGCTCAGCGGGATGCTCGCCGCACTGGAGCGGCTGGTGAAGGCAAAGGTCAGCACCGGCCACACCTTGCGGAAAAACCGCAGCGGGTTGATCCCCGCCAGGGACAGCAACAGGCCATGAACCACAAACATCAGCCCCAGGGCCAGGTAGGACACCGCCACGAAACTGCCGAGTTTGATGATGTCTTGCAGGTTGGAACTGGCCACCACCGTGGTCATCAGCGCTAATACGCCGTACGGGGTCAGCTTCATCACCAGGCGCACCAGGCGCATCACCCAGGCTTGCAGGGTGTCGATGGCGTTGAGCACTTTTTGGCCTTTTTCCACGTCATCCTTGAGCAGTTGCAGCGCGGCAACCCCCAGGAAGGCGGCGAAGATCACCACACTGATGATCGACGTCGGCTTGGCACGGGCCAGGTCGGCGAACGGGTTCTGCGGGATGAACGACAACAGCAGTTGCGGGATATTCAGGTCGGCGACCTGGCCCGCGTAATCGTTCTGGATCACTTGCAGGCGCGCCAATTCCTGGGTGCCAGCCACCAGGCCTTCGGCGGTGAGGCCGAACAGGTTAGTAAGGCCGATACCGATCAGCGCCGCAATGGCGGTGGTGAACAGCAGTGTGCCAATAGTCAGGAAGCTGATCTTGCCCAGGGACGAGGCGCTATGCAGGCGCGCCACCGCGCTGAGGATCGAGGCGAACACCAGCGGGATCACGATCATCTGCAGCAACTGCACATAACCGTTGCCTACCAAGTTGAACCAGCCGATGGATGCCTTGAGCACCGGATGCTCGGCACCGTAAATGGTGTGCAGGATCACGCCGAAAATCACCCCAAGTACCAGCGCCAATAGAACCTTTTTGGCCAGGCTCCAGTGGGTACGACGGGTTTGTGCCAGGCCCAGCAGCAGGGTCATAAACACCAGCAAATTGAGAATCAGAGGCAAATTCATTGAAGCTCCGTTTAGAGGGCGGCCAATCGCGGGAGCCTGCGATTGCGATTGCTAGCCGGAAAGGCTAACAGCTTGAGATATATTGATTTAAGACCTTTGCGGAATGCTGACTGTCGTTTTTGGAATAAGTAACGACGCTCAGGTGCATGGCAGGACCGAATCGGGGACAGACCATGATTATTGATGGCCGTTTGCGCCGATGAGCTATCACTGCTCGCGTTCGGCCAAGCGCAGTGCTGAGGGCCAGCGATGCAGGTGCATTTGCCGCGCCTAGTTGAGCACCACCAACAGCAGGCCGCCGACCACTATGCCGACCCCGACTAATTTCGGCGGGGTCAGGCGTTCGCCGAGGATGGCGATGCCCAGGGCTACGGTGATCGGGATACTGATCTGCCGGAACGCCACCACATAGCTGACATCGCTGGCGTAGGCCATGGCCCAGACCACCAGCGCGTAGGTGAGCAGCATCATCACCCCGGTGAACAGGCTGCTGCCCAACGGCGGCGGGGCTTGTCGCCATTGCCGGCGCAACGCCGGCAAGCACATCGCCAGGCCCAGCCACAGCGCCGCACTGCCCGCCTGCAGCACCACATAGAGGAGTGCCACCCAGGCGTCGTGCAGTTGCATGCCGGGCAATTCACGCATGGCGCGGGTGGCCAGGTCGTCGATCAGCGAATAGCCGGCGGTGGCGCTGGCGGCGAGCAAGGCAAAGCAGGTGGCGGCATTCAGGTAATGGCTCAGGCGCAGATCGGCGAAGCGTTGCATCGGCAGAAAAAAGCAGCCGCCGACGATCAGCACTATGCCGAGCATGGCGCCGCCCGTGATGCGCTCGGCGCTGCCCAGCAACAGGCTGCCGAGCAGCAGCAAAATCAACGGTGACGAGCGAATCAGTGGGTACAGCGCCGACAGCTCGCCGCGCCGGTAAGCCTCGGCCAGCCCCCAAATATACAGGGCCTGGAATAGCCCCGAGAGCAGCAGCCAGGCCCAGATTTGCGGCGTCAGGGCCAGTAGCAGCGGCCAGGTAAACGGCAGCACCAGCGGCAGCCCGAGCACAAAGCCCCAGAGGCTCGCCAGCCAGAAATAGCCAATGCTCGGCCCGGCTTTTTTGCCCGCCAGGTTCCAGCTGGCGTGGCTGATGGCCGACAGCAGCACCAACAGCAGGGTAAAGCCACTCATGCGCCGCGCCAGGCGGTTTGTCCGGCGTCATCCAGATTAAGCACGCCAATGCTCGGGCCGGCCTTGTTGCCCGGCAACTTCCAGCTGGCGTGGCTGATGGCCGACAGCAGCACCAACAGCAGGGTAAAGCCGCTCATGCGCCGCGCCAGGCACTCTGGCGGCGCTTGAGGCCGGCGCCGAGCAGGCCGTGCAGCAACTTGGCGACGGCGCAGGTGGCCATGATGCTGACAGCCATGGCCGCCGCACCGGCGGTTTGTCCGGCGTCATCCAGATTGAGCACGCTGATGGCGGCCAGGTTGCTGTCCGGACCGTAGAGAAACACCACCGCCGACACCGTGGTCATCGCATTGACGAAAAAATACAGCGCCACATCCAGCAGCGCCGGCAAGCTCATCGGCAGCGTTACCCGCCAGAGCACCTGCAGCCGCGAGGCGCGCAAGGACTCACCCACCGCCTCGAACTCGCTGTCCAGTTGCTTGAAGGCTGTGACCAGATTCAGGTGCGGCACCGAGTAGAAGTGCACCAGGGTGCAGAGCACCAGAATCGTCATGCCGCCATACAAGCCATTCAGCGGATTGTCTGGGTGGTTGAAGAAGAAGATATAGCCCAGCCCCAGCGTCATCCCCGGCACCGCCAGTGGCAGCAGACTGAGCAGCTGAAACAGCAGCACCAGGCTGCGTGGCTGCGGGGTGCGCTGGCTCAGCCAGGTATTGAAAAACACCAGACTGGTGCCGGCCAGCATGCACAGGGCGGCGAGCTGTAGGGAGTTGAGGTAGCTGCTCCAACCGTCGCCCAGCAGCCGTTCGAACTGGTAGTTGGCCAGGCTCAGGCTGAGGTTGTAGGGCCAGTATTTAACCAGCGAGGCGTAGATCGCCATGCCTATCACCGCGCCGATAAAGGCCAGCACGGGCAGCAGCAGAACGGCGCCGCAGAGGTCGCGGCGGCGGTCGGTTTTTGGGCTGAAGGGCACGGCGCGGGCGGTCAGGGTGGCGGCTTGGCGGCCTTGTACCCAGCGGTCGGCGAGAAACGCCAGCAGCGCCGGCAACAACAGCAGCACGCTGACCACCGCGCCCATTTCGAAGCGTTGCTGGCCGATCACCTGCTTGTACACGTCGGTGGCCAACATGGCGTACTGGCCGCCGATCACCTTGGCCACGCCAAAGTCGGTAAACACCAGAATAAACACCACGAAACCGGCGCTGACCAAGCCGTAACGGGCATTCGGCAGGGTCACGGTGAAGAAGGTCCGCCAGGGCGAGGCGCGCAGCACCTCGGCAGCTTCGTAATGGCGGGCATCGGCCTGGGACAAGGCGGTGAGCAGAATCATCAGCGCATGCGGGAAGGTCCAGAAACACGAGCCCAGCACTATGCCCAGCGGCCCATAGATCGAGCTGTCGCCGAGCCAGGCCTTGAGCACGCCTTGTTCGCCGAACAGGTAGATCAGGCTGATGGCCGGCAGCAGCGAGGGCGCCAGAATCGGCAGCAGCAAGGTGCCACGAATCCAGCCGCGCAGCGGCAGGCGCGTGCGGGTTAGCGCCCAGGCTGCGGCGAAGGCGCTCACCAGCACCAGCACGGTGCTTAAGCTGGCCACCAGCAGCGAATGACCGAAGGCGCGCAACAAGGCACCGCTGGCGAAGTAGGCGTGAAAATTCGCCAGGCCGACGAAGTGCCCATCGCGGTCTTCCAGGCTGCGGCTCAACAGACTGAGCAGCGGCAGCGGTAGCAGGACGATCAACAGACCGATCAGCAGGGCGAAAAACACCGCCAAGCCAAGGCGCTCATGGGTGATCAACCGACTCGTGGTTGGCAGGAGTGGGCTGGATGATGAGGTGACAAGCATGAGAAAAATAATCCGGACGATGACGAGCGCCCAACGACGCCCGTGAACAACATGAGGTTTACCGCACCCCCGAGAGCGCGTTCAGCGTGTCGCGGTAAGGCTTTTTTAAGGCTCTGTACTCGTTATGGGCTAAAGCCCACCCTACGCGCTGTTGCGGGGCAAGCGTGCTTTTGTAGGAGCGGCTTCAGCCGCGAATTTCGCGGATAAATCCGCTCCTACAAAAGCCCAATCTAACCGGTAACACCTAAGCCAATAACACGCTCAGGCGGCGAAGCAACTCAGGGCATCGGCGGGCAAACGCATGCCCAGTTGCTGGCCTTCACAGAGGCCAAGCTGGCGGGCGCGGCGGGCATCGACATCGACGATCAGCGGCTCGGCCAGGCCTTCGACGCGCACCCGTAAACGGATAAAGGTGCCGAGAAACTCCAGTTGTTCGATGCGTGCCGGCAAGCCGCCTTCGTGCATCGGCAGCAGCTGTATTTCTTCCGGGCGAAATGCCAGACGTAAGCGTTGGCCGGGTTGCTGCGCCGGGTTGGGCATGTCCAGCAATTGGCCGCCGAGTTTGACCAGGCCTGCGGCGTCGCGGCTGGAGTCGACGAAGTTCATCGCGCCGATAAATTCGGCGACGAAGGGGCTGGCCGGCTGGCGGTAAATCTCTTGCGGGGTGCCGACCTGCTCGATCACGCCGTGGTTCATCACCACCACGCGGTCGGCCATGGTCAAGGCCTCTTCCTGGTCGTGGGTAACCAAAATGCTGGTGACCCCGAGCTGCTGTTGCAGGCGACGGATTTCCTTGCGCAGATGCCCGCGCACCCGGGCATCGAGTGCCGACAATGGCTCGTCGAGCAGCAGCAAACCGGGCGCCGGCGCCAACGCACGGGCTAGGGCCACGCGCTGTTGCTGGCCACCGGAGAGTTGCGCCGGGTATTTATCGGCGTGCTCATTTAGATCGATCAGCTCCAGCAGCTCGCTTACCCGTTGGCCAATGGCGGCCTTGGGTAAGCCTTGGCTGCGTAGGCCGAAGGCGATGTTGTCGCGCACGCTGAGATTGGGGAATAGCGCGTAAGACTGAAACACAATGCCGAAGTCGCGCTGGCGCGGTGGCAGCACGGAGATATCCCGGCCGCCTTGCAGTAAGCGTCCGCCGCTTTGTGCTTCGAGCCCGGCAATGATCCGTAGCAGGGTGGTTTTGCCGCAGCCCGAGGGGCCGAGGAAGCAGACTAATTCACCCGGTTGAATATCCAGGTGAATGTCGCGCAGCACTTCAACACTGCCGAAGTGCTTGTGAATGCCCTGCAGTTGCAGGCGACTGCCGCAGCCCTGAGTCATGGTTATTACCTTTCATTGCACCGCTTTATACAAAAACAACAAAACCCTGTTTCCCGCCAGACCTGGCTGGACTGATTAGGTCAGGTCTGGCGGACAGGGTGTTGCCGACACTCGGTTTAGGGTTTCCCCTTAGTTACTTGGCGATGTACCCGTTAAGTGTTGACGCTAAAACGTAGGGTGAGCTTCAGCCCACCAGCTCTGTTGCGTTCGGATGCGGTGGGCTAAAGCCCACCCTACGAAATCAACCTGCGACAGCTAACGGGGACAGAGCCGTAGTTACTTGGCTTCGGCCTTGCCTTCGTAGCGTTTCTGCCACTCGGTGAGGATTAGGTCGCGGTTTTTCGCGGCCCAGTCGAAGTCATTTTTGATCAGCAGTTTTTCCGGTTCGGCCGGGAAGTGCGCAACCGGTTTGGCAATCCCAGGCATGGCGATGATGGCGTAGCCTTCGTTGTACAGCTGGTTGGCTTTTTCACTGGCGGCCCAATCCATCAGCGTCTGTGCGGCGGCCAGTTTGTCGGTGCCCTTGAGGATGCCGGCTGCTTCCATTTCCCAGCCCAAGCCTTCGGTGGGGAACACCAGCTCCAGTGGTGCACCGGCGGTTTTCTCTTTGGCGCCACGGTAGGCGAAGGAAATCCCCAGGGCTGCTTCACCCGTGGCGGCCATCTTGCAAGGCTTGGAGCCGGAGTGGGTGTAGCTCTTGATGTTCTGGTGCAGGCCGTCCATGTAAGCCCAGCCCTTGTCCGCGCCGAAGGTCTGCAACCAGGCCGAAACGTCCAGGTAGCCAGTGCCTGACGAGGCCGGATGGGGCATGACGATGTGGCCGCGGTAGACCGGATTGGTCAGGTCTTGCCAGGTTTTCGGCTGCGGCAGGTTGTACTTGGCGGCCTCTACGGTGTTGAAGCAAATGGCGGCCATCCAGGCATCCATACCTATCCACTGAGGCGGGTTTTGGCTGTCGCGAAACAGCGGTTTGAGCTGGTCGACGCCCTTGGCGGCATAGCCTTGCAGCATGCCATCTTGTTGCAGCAGCTTCAGGCTGGTGGCGGCCAGGCCCCACACGGCGTCGGCTTGCGGATTGGCTTTTTCGGCCAGCAGGCGCGCGGTGATTACGCCGGTGGAGTCACGCACCCACTTGATCTGTACCTCAGGGTGATCCTGGTTGAAGCGCGCGGCGTATTTGGTCAGGTCTTCTGGTTCGAGGGCGGTGTAGACGGTCAGCTCGCTGTTGGCCAGGGCCGAGAACGAGATGGCGGTCATGGCGACGGCGAGCAAGGAGCGCAAAGGCTTGAGCGATTTCACTGAAATCTCCTAATCGGGCCAGGCCCGTAGACAGGTTGTGACTGTGGCCGGTCTGCGCGCTGTGCGAATGGCTGCAACTCGCCCGGTGCCCAGAATGCTAGGCCCTGCGGGTTGCGGCTTTGTGACGGTTGGGGCGCAAATGGCCTAGATTTGCTAATGCCAGAGGCGAGTCATTCTTGGGCTAGACCAGGCAACTGCAGGCGCAGCCCGGCTTGATGGCCGCGCAGCTCACGGCGTAGCCAGTCGCAGAAGGCCAGCACCTTGGGGCGCTGATCGCCGCGCTGGTACACCAGGTAGTGACCGCCACGGGTCGGCAGCACGCCGGGATGCGGCTGCACCAGTTCACCGCGTTGCAGCGCATCGCTGACCAGAAAGCTGCGGGTCAGCAGCGCGCCGTCGCCATAACGCACCGCCTGCATGGCCAGGGTGGTGGTGTCGAACTCCAGGCTCGGTGCCGGCGCCAAGCCGTTGGTCTGCTGCTGGCTCAACCATTCGTTCCAGCCCTCGCGATAACCCAACACGCTGTACAGCGGCCACTCCATCAGTGCCTGTGCCGAGCCCGGCCAGCCACGGCGCTCCAGCGTGGCGGGGCTGCAGACAGTCAGCCAATGTTCGTTGGTCAGGCGTTCCACCTGGCGGTCGCTCCAGTCGCCATAGCCGTTGCAAATCTCCACGTCGGCATTGGTTTGCTCGGCGAAGGCGGTCCAGGGTGAAGAGCTGATGCGCACCCGAAAGCGCGGGTAGTCGGCCAGGAAGCGCTGCAGGCGCGGCGCCAGAAAGTGTTCGGCGAAGGAGTTGGAGGCGCGCACGCTGAGCTGGGTGCGGCCGCGCTCGCCGAACAATTCTTCGGTGCTGCTGCGCAGGGTGTGGAAGGCCTGGGTCAGGGCCGGCAGATAGCTGCGGCCGGCTTCGGTCAATCGCAGGCCCTTGGCTTCACGCATAAACAGCGGGTTGCCGAGGTGTTGCTCAAGCTGTTTGACCTGCTGGCTGACGGCCGCTTGGGTGACGTGCAGCTCTTCGGCGGCGCGGGTAAAGCTGCCCAGGCGCGCCGAGGTTTCAAAGGCACGCAGGGCATTTAGTGGGGGCAGTCTGGACATGGCGGGGTTAAGGCGTCGTGGGCGCGGGCTGGTCTAGCGATTCAGCCCAGTTAAGCCCGTCATTGTGACGCGCAGATGACAGGTCATAAGAAAACCTAGCGCTCGGCGCAAGCCCTGCTGTCTGGGCTGGATGCTGGGGAATGTCGATACTGCACAGCGTTCAAACACTGTGAAAAAGGCGCTGTCATGCAAGAACTCACCCTGGCCATCTTCGATCTTGACCATACCCTGCTGGACGCCGATTGCTCGGCGCTCTGGTCCGCGCAGATGCAGCGCCTGGGCTGGGTCGATGGCGAGGCCTTTGGTCGCCGGCATGCCGCGTTGATGGCCGATTACGGCGAGCGCGGTCTGGATATGCACGCTTACCTCGACCTGACGCTGGCGCCGCTGGTCGGCCGCCATCAGGACGAGGTGGCGGCGGCGGTGCGCGAGTTGGCCGCCGCGCAACTCTTGCCACGAGTCTACCCCGAAGCGCTGGAGCTGATTGCCGCCCACCGCGCCGCCGGCCATACCCTGTTGCTGGTGTCCGCCAGCGAGGAGTTTCTGGTGCGGCCGATGGGGCTGGCGCTGGGCTTTGAGCATATTCACGGAGTGCCCTGCGAGCTGCGCGACGGCCGTT
This sequence comes from Pseudomonadaceae bacterium, assembly GCA_019747155.1. GTDB lineage: Bacteria > Pseudomonadota > Gammaproteobacteria > Pseudomonadales > Pseudomonadaceae > Aquipseudomonas. The sequence goes on along the minus strand of JAIERD010000231.1, from coordinate 672 downwards.
ACAGCGGCCGCTCACAAGGCTTGCTGACCTATGCCGAGGGCAAGGTGCATTGCCTGGAAAACTGGCTGCTGCGCCACGGCGGACAAGTACGCCAGAGCTTTTTCTACAGCGATTCGCACAACGACCTGCCGCTGCTGGAGTGGGTCAGCGAGCCGCGTCCGACCAATCCCAATGCCCGCCTGATGCTTGAAGCCGAGCGCCGTGGCTGGCAGTGCCGCTGGCTAACGCCGGCCGCCGCTTGACGGGGCAATAGCATGGCTATGTAGCCGTTAGGTGTTGAAAGCAAACACCCGATGACTCTGCGAGCAGATCTACCTGTAGGAGCCAGCTTGCTGGCGAAAAGCGGCAACAGCAAAAGCATCGCGAGCAAGCTCGCTCCTACAGGTTTTGCGTGTTGACCATTACCTGCGGTCGCAACACATAACGGGTGCATAGCCTTTCCTTTGATTCAACGCACAGGCCACTATTTATGCGCGAAGCCATTCTCCTCACCCCCGGCCCGCTGACCACCAGTTTGGCCACCAAGACCGCCATGCTGAATGATTGGGGCTCCTGGGACAGTCGCTTCAATGCCCTGACTGCCGGCGTGTGCGCCGACCTGTTGGCGATTGCTCACGCGCAGAGCAGCCATGTCTGTGTGCCGCTGCAAGGCTCCGGCACCTTTGCTGTGGA
>JAIERD010000438.1 GCA_019747155.1 Pseudomonadaceae bacterium | reverse complement strand
GATTTCCAGCAGGTTTTGCTCGCGGTGCAGCAGTTGCGCCGGCAATTGCACGCTCAAACGCAGCACGCTCAAAGTTGGGCTGTGCCGCTCGCAGCGGGTTAACTCGGCAAAGCGCAGCGGCCGCGCACCAGTGCCGCGCTCGGCGGCCAATGGCGCTAAACGCAGTAACTGCCACTGCCGGGCCGGCAGTTCGGCCCATTGCCGCTTGAGCTCAAGTATTTGCTCGGCGTGGCTGGGTGGTTCGGCGGTTTCAGACATGGCGACTCCGGGGCGGGTCTGCATTAGCGCTTGGTTCGATTAGCAGGTTATAGCGTCATATTGCCCTGCGGTCACGGCCAGACGTGCCGTGGGCGGCTAGCGCGGGTATACTTTGCGCCTTTCGTTTTAGCCCCGCGGAGCTCTCTGCATGTCCGGCAATACCTACGGCAAGCTGTTCACTGTTACTACTGCTGGCGAAAGCCATGGCCCGGCCTTGGTGGCGATTGTCGACGGCTGCCCGCCGGGGCTTGAGTTGTCGCTGGCCGACTTGCAGCTCGACCTGGATCGGCGCAAGCCCGGCACCAGTCGGCATACCACCCAGCGCCAGGAAGACGATGAGGTGGAAATCCTCACCGGCGTGTTTGAAGGCAAAACCACCGGCTGCCCGATTGGCTTGCTGATTCGTAACACCGATCAAAAATCCAAAGACTACTCGGCGATCAAAGACCTGTTTCGCCCGGCGCATGCCGATTACACCTATCAGCATAAATACGGCATCCGCGACTATCGCGGTGGTGGCCGCAGTTCGGCGCGGGAAACCGCCATGCGGGTGGCCGCCGGCGCCATCGCCAAGAAGTACCTGGCCACCCAAGGCATCACAGTGCGCGGCTATATGAGCCAGTTGGGGCCGATTGCCATTGAGTTTAAAAGCTGGGAGGCGGTTGAGCAGAACGCCTTCTTTAGCCCCGACCCGGACAAGGTTGCCGAGCTTGAGGCCTATATGGATCAGCTACGGCGTGACCAAGACTCGGTCGGCGCGAAGATTACCGTGGTTGCCGAAGGCGTGATGCCGGGTCTGGGTGAGCCGATTTTCGACCGCCTCGACGCCGAGTTAGCCCATGCCCTGATGAGCATCAATGCGGTCAAGGGTGTGGAAATTGGCGATGGTTTTGCCAGCGTCGCCCAGCGCGGCACCGAGCACCGCGATGAGATGACCCCAGCGGGCTTTTTGAGCAATCACTCCGGCGGCATCCTCGGCGGTATCTCGTCGGGTCAGCCCATAGTCGCCCATCTGGCGCTCAAGCCAACGTCGAGCATCACCACCCCCGGTCGCTCTATTGATGTTGATGGCAACGCCGCTGATGTGATCACCAAGGGCCGCCATGACCCCTGCGTCGGTATTCGCGCCACGCCAATCGCCGAGGCGATGATGGCCATGGTGTTGCTGGATCACCTGCTGCGCCATCGCGGGCAAAATGCCGATGTGCAGGTGCAGACTCCGGTGCTCGGCCAATTGTGACCGAGCAGGCACTGCCTTACTGGCGGCTGTCGGGGTTTTACCTGTGTTACTTCGCCTTGCTCGGCGCCACGGCGCCGTTTCTCGGCCTGTACTTCGAGTACCTGGGGTTCTCGCCGGCACGCATCGGCGAGCTGGTCGCCATCCCCATGCTGATGCGCTGTGTGGCGCCCAATCTGTGGGGCTGGTTGGGCGATCGCAGTGGCAGGCGTCTGCTGATTGTGCGCATCGGCGCCTTTTGCACCCTGGCCAGCTTAAGTTTGATTTTTATCAGCAAAAGCTTTGCCTGGTTGGCGCTGGTGATGGCCTTGCACGCGTTCTTTTGGCATGCGGTGTTGCCGCAATTTGAAGTCATCACCCTGGCGCATTTGCGCGAACAGGCGGCGCGCTACACGCAGATCCGTCTTTGGGGTTCGATCGGTTTTATTCTGACTGTGGTCGGTTTGGGCGCCTTGTTCGAGCGTTTCAGTCTGGGGCTCTATCCGTGGCTGCTGTGGGGGATTATTGCCAGCATTGCCCTGAGCAGTTGTTGGGTGCCCGATGCGCAGCCGCAAACCTCGGTCTCGGAGACCACCGCTGCAGGGTTTCTCGCCCAGCTGCGGCAACCCGGGGTGTTGGCCTTTTACCTCTGCGTGGCTTTGATGCAGTTGTCGCACGGGCCTTATTACACCTTTATCACCATCCATTTGGAGCACCTGGGCTATTCGCGCGGGGTGATCGGCTGGCTCTGGGCGCTGGGGGTGCTGGCTGAGGTGCTGTTGTTTATCTATATCCCGCGACTGCTGCAGCGGGTCAGCCTGGAGCAGGTGTTGATCGGCAGTTTTCTGCTGGCGGCGTTGCGCTGGTTGCTGTTGGGTTTTCTGGCCGACCAGCCAAGCGTGTTGCTGCTGGCGCAACTGCTGCACGCCGCGACGTTTGGCAGTTTTCATGCGGCGGCGATTTTGTTTGTGCAACGCAGTTTCGGCGTCCACCAGCAAGGGCAGGGGCAGGCTCTGTACGCCGCCTTGGCCGGCGTCGGTGGCGCCGCCGGGGCGCTGTATGCCGGTTACAGCTGGGGCAGCTTGGGGCCGAACTGGACATTTGCCTTGGCCAGTCTGGCAGCGCTGGCCGCAGCCGTTATCATGGCGCTGCAATTGCCTAAATTAAACCCGTCTACTCAGCAGCAGGAGCGGCAATGAATCGCCAACAACTGGCCCAGCAGATCGTCGATGCCGGGCGTTTTCTCTATAGTCGGGGGTGGTCGCCGGCCACCAGCAGTAATTATTCGGCGCGTTTGTCGGCGACCGAGGCGCTGCTGACCGTGTCGGGCAAGCACAAGGGCGAGTTGAGCATGGACGACGTGTTGGCCACCGACCTGGCCGGCAATAGCCTGGAGGCCGGCAAGAAGCCGTCGGCCGAAACCCTCTTGCACACCCAGCTGTATCGCTGGCAGCCGGCCATAGGCGCGGTGCTGCACACCCATTCGGTGAACGCCACGGTGCTGTCGCGACTGACCCAGGGCGATTCCCTGCTGTTTGCCGACTACGAGCTGCAAAAAGCCTTCAGCGGCATCACCACCCATGAGTGTCAGGTGCTGGTGCCGATATTTGCCAACGACCAAGACATCGCCCGGCTGGCTGCCAAGGTGCAGCTCTGGCTCGATCAGCATCCCGACTGTGTCGGTTATCTGATCCGCGGCCATGGCCTGTACACCTGGGGGGCGCAGATGAGCGATGCGTTACGGCAGATCGAGGCCTTTGAATTTTTATTTGAGTGCGAGCTGAAAGTTCGCGCCCTGCAGCGCGGTTAACAGGCCGTTGAAAAATGTAGCGAGCGACGGCTAGGCAAGGCGAAATCAGCCGAAAAAGCGCAGTGTACGAGTTGTACATGAGCATTTTGAGGCTGATTTCAACGCCGTATAGCCGAGCGCAGTAGTTTTTCAACGGCCTGTTAAGGCGCCTGCACTAATTAACTGAGATGAGCCTACGCCTATGAGTACCCTGAGCGTTTACCAGCAATCCGCGCCCGAGTTGCCTTACAAGGTGCTGACTCACGCCGAAGACATCACTGCCACCCTGGCCGAAGTGGGCGTGCGCTTCGAGCGCTGGCCTGCCAGCGCGGCGATTGTTGCCGGCGCCAGTTCTGATGAAGTGCTGGCGGCTTATCGACCGCAGATCGAGCAGCTGATGGAGGAGGAGGGCTATGTCACGGTCGACGTGGTCAGCTTGACGGCTGAACATCCGCAACGGGCCGAACTGCGCGCCAAGTTTTTACAAGAACACACCCATGCTGAAAACGAGGTGCGTTTCTTCGTGGCCGGCCGTGGCCTGTTTAGCCTGCACCTGGGTGAGCAGGTGTTTGAGGTGCTCTGCGAGAAGAACGACCTAATTTCGGTGCCCGCTGGTGCGCGGCATTGGTTCGATATGGGCGAAAAACCAAATTTTGTCGCCATTCGCCTGTTCAATAACCCCGAAGGCTGGGTCGCGCACTACAGCGGCGACGCCATCGCCGAGCAGTTCTCCCGGCTGGAGGAGTGGACGTGAGCATCAAGGCGATTCTCACCGACATTGAAGGCACCACCAGCTCGGTCAATTTCGTCTATGACGTGCTGTTTCCCTTCGCCGTGCAGCATTTGCCGGCTTTTGTGCTGGCAAATGCGCAGCAACCCGCCGTGGCCGCACAGTTAGATGCAGTGCGGGCGGACAGCCAGGAACCAGGCGCCGATGTACTGCGGGTTATCGATATTTTGCTGGAATGGATCGCCGTCGATCGCAAAGCCACAGCGCTTAAAGCCTTGCAGGGGATGATCTGGGCAGAGGGTTATCAGAGCGGTCAGCTGCGCGGGCATGTTTACCCCGATGCGGTGGAGGCCTTGCAGCGCTGGCACGCCCAGGGTTACCGGTTGTATGTCTACTCGTCCGGTTCGATTCAGGCGCAACAGTTGATTTTTGGCTGCTCTGAGGCGGGTGATTTATCGCCGTTGTTTGGCGGCTATTTTGACACCACCTCAGGCCCCAAGCGCGAAGCTGCCTCCTATGAACGGATCGCCCAGGCCATCGACTTGCCGGCTGAGCAGATATTGTTTCTTTCTGACATAGTCGAGGAGCTCGACGCCGCCCAACACGCCGGCATGCAGACCTGTGGGCTGGCGCGCCTGGGCGGCGAATTGCCGGGGCATGTGCAAGTGGCCAGCTTTGCCGTGATTGATCTGAACGGGTTTTAACCCCTTGGCCATACGGCCGTGATGAACCCTCAGGCGCTGCGACTATCCAAAGAGGATGGCGCCGCGCTGGCGGGGCAAAGGAGTAACGCTATGTTCTCAAGTTTTGGTGGTTTGTTTGGTCTGATTATTTTGGCTCTGGATATCTGGGCCATTCTCAATGTGTTGAAAAGCAGCATCGATACCGGGATGAAAATTGTCTGGGTATTGCTGATTCTGCTCTTGCCGGTGCTAGGGCTGATCATCTGGGCGGTGGCCGGCCCGCGCAGCAATCTCAAGTTCTAATCTGCAACCTCCACTGCCCGGCGCCAATCTGCGCCGAGCAGCCTTAGCTGGAGCCACGCGGGCGATGCCCGTAGAATGCTCGGCTATCTGATTTCTTATGGGCGATTTTTAGCGCGCAGCCGGCCAGTTCGACAGGCTGCGCGTGTCGGCCATTATCTCCTCCTTACAGAAGGTTAAAGCCATGAGCGACTATCAAGAAACGTTGTATGAAGGCTATGGCCAGCGCTTTGCTATGGATAAATTGCTCCACGAAGTACGTACCGAACACCAGCATCTGGTGATTTTCGAGAACGCGCGCATGGGGCGGGTGATGGCGCTGGACGGCGTGATTCAAACCACCGAAGCCGACGAGTTTATCTACCACGAGATGCTCACCCACGTGCCGATCTTCGCTCACGGCGCCGCCAAGCGCGTGCTGATTATCGGTGGTGGCGACGGCGGCATGTTGCGTGAAGTGCGCAAGCATTTAACCGTGGAACATATCACCATGGTCGAGATCGACGGCACCGTGGTTGAGATGTGTAAAGAGTTTCTGCCCGCGCATTCCTGCGGCGCATTTGAGGACTCGCGGTTGAATCTGGTGATCGACGACGGCATGAATTTCGTCGCCAATACCAGTGAGAAGTTTGACGTGATCATCTCCGACTCCACCGACCCGATTGGGCCGGGTGAGGTGTTGTTCTCGGAGAACTTCTATCAGGCCTGTCGGCGTTGCCTGAATGACGGTGGCATTTTGGTCACTCAAAATGGCACGCCTTTCATGCAGTTGGCCGAGGTGCAAACCACAGCCGGCCGGATGAATGGCCTGTTTGCCGATTGGCACTTCTATATGGCGGCCGTGCCGACCTATATCGGCGGCAGCATGACCTTCGCCTGGGGCAGCACCGACGCCAGCTACCGTAAACAGTCACTGGACGTGCTACGTCAGCGCTTTGCCGGCAGCGGCATTGTTACGCGTTACTACAACCCGGAAATTCATCTGGGCGCCTTTGCTTTACCGCAATACGTGTTGCAGGCTGTGAATAAGCCGAGCAACGACTAGTTCTTGCCGATGGCGCGCCGGGCTTTCGAGGGGTAGCGCCATCACAGAATTTTCAACTCTGGCTGCACACACTAACAACCTGCCGCGCGGCACCGTCTGCGGCGAGTTGTGCTGAATACCGGCATAGCGTCTTTTCAGTCTGACCTTCACCACTTAGCTCACGGATTTTGATCACTATGGCCACCGCCAACGCCTTGTCTCGCCCGCAAGCGCCATCGCGCCTTGCGCAGCCCAGCTTAAAAAGTCATCTGATGTTTACCTTGCTCAGTGCTTTGGCGTTGCTGCTGATGTACAGCCTGTTGCGGGTGGCGTTGCTGGCTTATAACCACGAACTGATCGGCGATACGCCGGTCAGCAGCTTTGTCGAAGCCTTTTATAACGGCATGCGCTTTGACCTGCGGGTGGTGGTGTATGCCTGTATTCCGTTGCTGTTGGCACTCTTTAGTGTGCGGGCGATGGCCGCGCGCGGTGCGCTGCGGATCTGGCTAACCGGCTTTGCCAGCCTGACGTTGTTTCTGGGCATCACCGAGCTGGATTTTTACCGCGAGTTTCACCAGCGCCTTAATAGTCTGGTGTTTCAGTATTTCCAGGAGGACCCGCAAACGGTTCTGAGCATGCTCTGGAACGGTTTTCCGGTAGGTCGCTATCTGTTGGCGTGGGCGTTGGCGACTTGGCTGTTGGCCAAACTCTTCAAAGGCCTGGATTTGCTCACTCGCCCAGCATCGACGGCCTTATTGTCGAGCACGGCGCCACGTTCGTTGGCGTGGCACTGGCGCTGGCTCGCGGTATTTTTGTGCTTGCTGGTGTCGGTGGTGGCCGCGCGCGGTCATCTGCGCCAAGGCCCGCCGCTGCGTTGGGGCGATGCCTACACCACCGATTCGATGTTCGCCAATCAGCTGGGCTTGAATGGCACCCTGACCCTCTATTCGGCGGCGGCCAATACCTTCGGCACCCATCACGACAATGCCTGGAAGGCCACCATGTCGGATGAAGCGGCGCTCAAGGCGGTGCGCGAGATGCTGCTGACGGATAACGATAAGTTGGTCGATGCAGACAGCGCCGCGATTCGCCGCGACTTCACCCCTCCGGCCGAGCACACACTGCCGATCAAAAATGTGGTGGTGATTTTGATGGAAAGCTTCGCCGGCCATTTTGTCGGTGCGCTCGGCAGCCCAGACAACATCACCCCAAATTTTGACAAGTTGGCCAAAGAGGGGCTGCTGTTTAATCGCTTCTTCTCCAATGGCACCCATACCCACCAGGGCATGTTTGCCACCATGGCCTGCTTCCCGAACTTGCCCAGCTTTGAATACCTGATGCGCACCCCGGAGGGCGGCCATAAGTTTTCCGGTCTGCCGCAACTGCTCAGTCCGCGCGGTTTTGACAACCTGTATGTCTACAACGGCAATTTCCAGTGGGATAACCAGTCAGGGTTCTTCAGCAACCAGGGCATGACCAATTTCATTGGCCGTGAAGACTTTGTTAATCCGGTGTTTATGGACCCGACCTGGGGTGTGTCCGATCAGGATATGTTCGATCGCGGCGCCCAGGAGCTTGCGCAGAATTACGGCAAAAAACCTTTTTATGCCTTGCTGCAAACCCTGTCCAACCACACGCCTTATGCTCTGCCCAAAGAGCTGCCCGTTGCGCCCGTCACTGGCCATGGCTCGTTCGATGAGCATCTAACCGCCATGCGTTACTCCGACTGGGCACTGGGGCAGTTCTTTGAAAAAGCGCGCAAGGAACCGTATTACAAAGACACCTTGTTCATCATAGTTGGTGACCATGGTTTTGGCAGTGAGCAGCAGCTCACCGAGATGGACCTGTTCCGCTTCAACGTGCCGTTGCTGTTGATTGCTCCTGGTATTCAGGAGAAGTTTGGTAGCAGCAGTGACGTAGTAGGCACCCAGATCGACATAGTGCCGACCATCATGGGTCGCCTGGGTGGTGAAGTGCGCCATCAATGCTGGGGCCGTGACTTGCTCAACTTGCCTGAAGGCGATCTGGGTATCGGCGTGATCAAGCCTTCGGGCGGTGATCAGACGGTGGCGATTGTCTCGCCCAAGCGCATCATGATTCAGCCCAAAGGTTTTGAAACCCGCTTGTACGACTATCAGCTCGGCGCTAATCCACAGGCCACGCGGGTGGCGCTGGAGCTGGAGCCTGGGCTGAAGAACAAGCTTGAAGCCTTTTTGCAAACGGCGACCAAGAGCCTGCTGGATAACACCGCCGGCGTGGTTGACAGCAAGCCATAGGGCTTAATCGGCTGGGCAAAATGCCTCCTGCATGGGAGGCATTTTTATTTATCGGCCGTCTCGCTGGTTGCGTGTAGGTTTGCTTCGACGTGCCCTGTGACAATGGCAAGTGCTTGTCTTAGATGCACTTTTAACCTTGCGTTGCGGTTGTAAGTTGTTGCCAAGGCGGTACAATGGCGCGGTCTGCTGCAAGGCGGATGTTGTTATGGTGGCCCTGCCGGTCCCCCCGCAACGATTACCCGTGAACCTGGTCAGATCCGGAAGGAAGCAGCCACAGCGGGAACATCGTGTGCCGGGGTGTGGCTGGTGGGGTTGCCTCCATCTCAAGTCTCCGTTGAATCCCCCCGCTGTAGTTTGCTCCCTTGTCTTAACGATAGTGGGAGAGTATTTCGTCAATCCTCCCGCTGCTTTTGATCTCTTCTAACGTCTGCAATATCTGCTGACTGTCAGAGCCTTTGCGGTCGATCATGCAGCCGACTTGCGCCGCCGGTAAGTATTCAAGCAGGCGCAGTTTTTTCCAGAGCGGTTGTGCCCGATTGACCCAGAGTAGTGAATGCGGACTGGCGGGGTAGAACGGGTGCAATTTGCCCCATGCTCCGCTAGGATTAGCCCTCTTCAGCTCCAGTCGCGATGGATTTCAATGAGTTATCAGGTTCTTGCACGCAAATGGCGTCCGCACTCGTTCCGCGAAATGGTCGGCCAGACCCATGTGCTCAAGGCCCTGATCAATGCGCTCGATAGTCAGCGGCTGCATCATGCGTATCTGTTTACCGGTACGCGCGGGGTCGGCAAAACCACCATCGCGCGGATTATCGCCAAGTGCCTGAATTGTGAAACCGGGATTAGCTCGACCCCGTGCGGGGTTTGTTCGATCTGTAAAGAGATCGACGAAGGGCGTTTTATCGACCTGATTGAAGTCGATGCTGCCAGCCGCACCAAGGTCGAAGACACCCGCGAGTTGCTCGATAACGTGCAATACGCGCCTAGCCGTGGGCGCTTCAAGGTCTATCTGATCGACGAAGTGCACATGCTGTCTTCGCACTCGTTCAATGCCTTGCTGAAAACCCTCGAAGAGCCGCCACCCCACGTCAAATTCTTGCTGGCCACCACCGATCCGCAAAAGCTGCCGGTGACCATTCTGTCGCGCTGCCTGCAGTTTTCGCTGAAGAACATGCCGCCGGAACGGGTGGTTGAGCACTTGACCCATGTGCTGGGCGTTGAACAGGTGCCGTTTGAGGTCGATGCGCTGTGGCTGCTTGGTCGCGCCGCCGATGGCTCAATGCGTGATGCCATGAGCCTGACCGATCAGGCGATTGCCTTTGGTGAGGGCAAGGTGCTGGCCGCCGATGTGCGGGCCATGCTCGGTACTCTCGACCATGGCCAGGTGTATGGCGTATTGCAGGCGTTGCTGGAAGGCGATGCGCGAGGGCTGATCGAAGCAGTGCGCCATTTAGCCGAGCAGGGCCCGGACTGGGCCGGCGTGCTGGCCGAAATTCTCAATGTGCTGCACCGCGTGGCCATCGCTCAAGCCTTGCCAGAGGCCGTGGATAACGGCCAAGGCGACCGTGATCGGGTGCTGGCGTTAGCCCAGGCCTTGCCGGCCGAAGACGTACAGTTTTATTACCAGATGGGCCTGATTGGCCGGCGCGACCTGCCGCTGGCGCCTGAGCCACGCAGCGGTTTTGAGATGGTGCTGCTGCGCATGTTGGCGTTTCGCCCAGCAGGCAGTGGCCCACCGCCCCAGGTTGCGCTAAAGCCCTTGGGGATCAGCCCGGCCAGTGCTGATCCGCAACCCCAGCCAGTGGCCGCCGTCGTTCTGTCCGCAGCCTCGCCGCCAGTTCCTGTAGTCGCAGCGGCGCCAACTTCGCCAGAGCCTGCGCCCGTGCTAGTTGCTGAGGTTCAGCCCGGTGCGCCGTTGCCGGTTGAGGCTGTCGTTGTGGCGGCGCCTTTGTCGGTCGACCCCCCGCCAATGGCGGCGGTCGAGATTGATCTGCCCTGGAATGAGCCAGTTGTTGCAACGCTGGCCACCAGTGCCGCTAAACCGGTCGCAACTTATCAGAGTATTACGGTTGTGGCCGAAGCGCCGTCTGCCGTTCAGGTGGCAGCTCCAGTTGTAGCGTCACTGCCGGCAGCACGCGATGATAATAATGATGAGTCCGAAGATGAGGATGCCGAGGATGACGTCATCGATACCGATGTCGCCTACGCCTACCTCGAGGCGCTGCCTGATGATGTGAGCGAGTCATCTGAGCTGACTGTGCAAGTCTTGCCTGCGGCCATGCCGGCTACTGGCTTGGCAGCGCAGTGGCTGGAATTATTCCCGCAACTGAGCCTCAGTGGTTTGACTGGCAGTATCGCCGGCAACTGCAGCTTGGTGGCGGTGGATGGCGATCATTGGTCGCTGCACTTGGACCCTGCCCAAGGCGCGCTATTTAATAGTACCCAGCAGCAACGGGTGAATGACGCCCTCAGCCAGTTTTATGGGCGCCCACTGACGCTGGATATTCAGCTGTGCAAGCCCGAGCAGGAAACCCCGGCGCAGGCGGCGGCGCGCAAGCGTATCGAGCGGCAAAGCCGCGCCGTAGCGTCCATTCATGACGATCCGTTGGTGCAACAAATGCTCCAACAGTTTGGCGCAATGGTGCGTGCGGACAGTATTGAACCGGTAGACATTGCTGCTGTGTGAAAATCGTCTTGAAAATGTAGCGAGCAGGCGCATATGCAAGGCGCCCGGAGCGCAACGATGAGACAGTACTGCAGTACGGCAAGAAAGTGAGCACCGCGCAACGCAGCAGATGCGGCGCGCAGTGCTTCCAAGGTAATAACATTAAGACGATTTTTTGAGGTGATCCCATGATGAAAGGCGGTATGGCCGGTCTGATGAAACAGGCCCAGCAGATGCAAGAAAAAATGCAGAAGATGCAGGAAGAGTTGGCCAATGCCGAGGTCACCGGGCAATCCGGTGCCGGTCTGGTTAGCGTGGTCATGACCGGTCGGCACGACGTCAAGCGTATCAGCCTGGACGACAGCCTGATGCAGGAAGACAAAGAAGTGCTCGAAGACCTGATCGCCGCCGCCGTGAACGATGCGGTGCGTAAGATCGAGGCCAACAGCCAAGACAAGATGTCTGGCGTGACCTCCGGCATGCAACTTCCCCCCGGCTTCAAAATGCCTTTCTAATCACTGGGCGTCCAGCCAGCGCACATTACTGCGTTGCAAGCAGGCGCGGGCATCCTCATTTACAGTCAGTAAACTCCGCTGCCCACGCCTGCTTGCGCCTTGTACTGCACACCGTCTGATCGCCCATCCGGCGACTGTGTAAGTCAAGAAAAGCCAAAGCAGCAAGCGTTGGGCGCTGTCTTCGCAACAAAATCGTCATCGAGTATCCCCCATGAGCTTCAGCCCGCTGATCCGTCAACTGATCGACTCACTGCGCATCCTCCCCGGTGTTGGGCAGAAGACTGCGCAACGTATGGCGCTGCAGTTGTTGGAGCGTGATCGGCATGGTGGTATGCGGCTGGCGCAGGCGCTGACGGCGGCGATGGAGGGCGTCGGCCACTGCCAGCGTTGCCGCACGCTGTGTGAGGACGCGCTGTGCCCGCAGTGCGCCGATCCGCGTCGCGATGACTCGCTGCTGTGCGTGGTTGAAGGGCCGCTGGAAGTGTTTGCCGTCGAGCAAACCGGCTATCGCGGCCGCTATTTTGTGCTCAAGGGCCATCTGTCACCGCTGGACGGTTTGGGGCCTGAGGCGATCGGTATTCCTGAGTTGCTGACGCAGATTCAGGCCGGTAGTTTCAGCGAGATCATTTTGGCCACCAATCCCACCGTCGAGGGCGAGGCTACCGCTCACTACATCGCGCAGATGCTCAATGGCCAAGGCCTGTCACTCACGCGCATTGCCCACGGCGTGCCCTTGGGCAGTGAGTTGGAGTTGATCGACGGAGGCACCTTGGCCCATGCCCTGGCCGGGCGCCGGCCGATGGGTGAATAAGCCGTTGCTGATTTAGGCGGGCTAGGGCGCTTGCGCTTTAGTCGGCGTAAATGACTGGAGTGATGGCGCTAATGGCACCTTGATAGCCAAGCAAGCGCTTGGTAAGGTTTCTCCACCTCGACTGGAGCCTCCTCATGTCTGCCTATCAAGAATATTTCAATCCTGATCATCAGTTGCTGCGCGATTCGGTGCGGCGTTTTGTCGAGCGGGAAATTCTGCCCTTCGTGGCTGAATGGGAGGAGGCGGAAAGCTTTCCCCGTGAGCTGTATGCCAAGGCCGGAGCGGCGGGAATTCTCGGCATCGGTTATCCCGAAGAGTTTGGCGGCAGCTATGCGGGCGATCTGTTTGCCAAAGTGGCGGTCAGCGAAGAGTTGATGCGCTGCGGTTCCGGTGGTTTGGTGGCGGGCTTGGGCTCGCTGGATATTGGTTTGCCGCCTGTGGTCAAGTGGGCCAAGCCGGCACTGCGTGAGCGCATCGTGCCGCAGGTGCTGAGCGGCGAGAGGATCATGGCCCTGGCGGTGACCGAGCCGTCCGGTGGCTCGGATGTGGCCAGCCTCAAAACCCGCGCGGTTCGCGATGGCGATTTTTATCGCGTGACTGGCAGTAAAACCTTTATCACCAGCGGCGTGCGCGCCGACTATTACACCGTGGCGGTGCGCACCGGCGGTGAAGGTTTCGGCGGGGTCAGCTTACTGTTGATCGAGAAGGGCACGCCGGGCTTCAGCGTCGGCCGTTCCCTGAAGAAAATGGGTTGGTGGGCCTCGGATACCGCAGAGTTGTTTTTCGATGATTGCCGGGTGCCGGTCGACAACTTGATAGGCGCGGAAAACATGGGCTTTGCCGGGATCATGGCGAATTTTCAGAGTGAGCGTTTGTCCTTGGCGATCATGGCCAACATGACCTCCCAGCTAGCGCTGGAGGAGGCGCTGAAGTGGGCCCGTGAGCGCGAAGCCTTCGGCAAGCCGATCGGCAAATTCCAGGTGCTCAAGCATCGGTTGGCCGAGATGGCCACGCAGTTGGAAGTCTCCCGCGAGTTCACCTACCGGCAAGGCGCGAAGATGGCCGCCGGCAAAAGCGTGATCAAGGAAATCTCGATGGCGAAGAACTTTGCCACCGACGTGTCCGACCGCATCACCTATGACGCCACGCAGATCCTCGGCGGCATGGGTTTTATGCGCGAAAGCCTGGTGGAGCGCCTGTACCGCGACAACCGCATTCTGTCGATTGGCGGCGGCTCGCGGGAGATCATGAACGAGATCATCAGCAAGCAGATGGGCTTGTAACGTAAGCGCTCCATAAACCGCGTCCGTCAGGACAAGGACTGTTTTCAGGATGGCGAAGCTGGCGAGCAGTTCCAG
>JAIERD010000282.1 GCA_019747155.1 Pseudomonadaceae bacterium | reverse complement strand
TTCAACCTACCGCACAAGCTGCTCGCCACCGCCGTAAATACCGGCCAACAACAACTCGAGAGCTGGCTCGATGACAGCCCAGTTGACAGCCCCGTCGACATTGCTGGGCTGAGCCAACTCGACCTTAATGGCACACGTTTGATTGCCGGCGCCGGCAAGGCGCGCAACGTGCTGATCATTACCCTTGAAGGCATCCCTGGCGCTTACATAGCTGCCAACCGCAATGCCATTCACAGCAGTTACCACGAAGACTTGATGCCCAAACTCAGCCGTTGGGCCGAGCGCGCAATGACCACCCCAGATTACGTACTGCACAGCCATCAGACCATTCGCGGCCTGTATGCCATGCTCTGCGGCGATTACAGCAAGCTCGACAGCGGCACCCCAAAAGGCATCGAACTGCTCAACAATAACAACCAGCGCAGCCAGCAATGCCTGCCAGCACAAATGAGTGGCCAAGGCTTTAGCACGCATTTCTTGCAAGGCGCTGGGCTGCAGTTTATGGCCAAAGACAAAATCATGCCGCGCATGGGTTTTAACCAAACCCATGGCCGCGAATGGTTTCGTAAAAAGCCACAACTCGAGTTCGCCTGGGGCATGGATGACAAGTCCTACTTTGAGGGCGTACTGACTTACGTGCAGCAACTGCGCAAAAACAAACAACCGTGGATGCTGACCCTAATGACGGTTGGCACTCACCAGCCCTACGCCGCAGCCGAGGACTATTTAGCCCGTTACGACAGCCCCAAACAGGCGGCCGTGGGTTATCTGGATGATGCCATCGATAGCTTTCTCAGCGGTCTGGAAAAACAAGGCGTACTCAAAGACACCCTGGTGATCATTACCTCCGATGAATCCCACGGTCTTGAGGGCGTGCGCCTGGCTTCGGCCTGGGGTTTTAATCTGGTGCTGGCGCCCGAACAAGCCGCGCTACCGACGATCAAGCAAGGGATCTATGGCCACGTAGACCTGACCGCCTCAATACTCGACTACTTTGACCTGCCGGTGCCGGCCAACATCTCTGGCCGCTCGCTGTTTCGGAACTACGCCAGCGGCCGCGAAATGATGTCGTATACCAACGGCATGCTGCGCCAGCACGATGGCAAAGGACAGTTTGTCGAATGCAACTTTCAGCATGTTTGCCGGCGCTATGCCAGCGACGGCTTTATTGCCGACAGCGCACGTTATCTGGGCCGCTTCACCGGTAAACAAGCCAATATGGTCGCCGCGCGCGCCGCCCTGCTCGACCAGTCACTGCTCAGCGGACAACTCGGCCAGCAGTACCAGTTCGCCAAACGTGACAAGGTAAAGCTGCACGAGAAAAATCTAGACGACTGGACCGCCAACCTGGTCGGTGCGCAGTATCTGGAACTGCCGCAAGGCTCGCAAACCACAGTGCACCTCAAGGTGCGGGCGCTCAACCTGGACAAGAAAGGCCTGCAACTGCAACTAAAAACCAAGGAGTTTGATCGCGACGTGGCGCTGGATATTCCACCGCTGCCACTACTTATGCGCGGCAAACCTATAGACCTGAGTTTTAGCTTCGACAACTTGCAGGCGCGTAAGGCGTTTTCCTTCCACCTGCTGGGGGAAGGCCGCGGGCTGATTGAAATCACTGATTTCACTGTAACCAGTCAGCCACTGCAACCCACCGCCGACCTGGTTACCAACCAGCCAACCGGCGACAGCCCAGCGCTATAGAGACGCCTCGCCAAGGCTGGCGAGGCAGAGCGGCTTATTAAGTCTGCTCGATACGGTCGGTATGAATCACTATCAGACCCTGCTTGTACAAGGCACCGATGGCTTTTTTGAAGTTGCCCTTGCTGACGCCAAACATGTCGCTGATGACCTGCGGCTCGCTCTTGTCGTTGACCGGCAGTACACCGCCCTTCTCTTGCAGCAACTGCAAGATTTTCTGATGCAAGGCATCGGCCGCGTCCTGCCCTACTGGCTGCAGCGACAGACTGATTTTGCCGTCGGCGCGCAGCTCTTTGATAAAGCCCTTCTCGCGGATACCGTTGCGCAAAAACTTGAACACTTCGTTCTTGTGAATCAAGCCCCAGTGCTGGTTGTTGATAATGGCCTTAAAGCCCATATCGGTTGATTCAGCCACCAACAGATCAACGCTCTGGCCAACTTGATAGCTGTTGGGACGCAGATCCAGATAACGATCCAGACGCGCCGTGGCCGTGATGCGTCGCGTGTGTTTGTCCAGATAGACATGCACCACGCAATAATCGCCGGCCTGCAATGAGCGCTTCTCCTCCGAATACGGCAAGAGCAAATCCTTGGACAGCCCCCAGTCGAGGAAGATGCCGATGCTGTTGACCTCCAGCACCTTCAAACTGGCGAACTCGCCAACCTGCACCTTGGGTTTTTCGGTGGTGGCGATCAGTTTGTCGTCACTGTCCAGGTAGATGAACACATTCAGCCAGTCCTCTACCTCGCTCGGCGTATCCTTGGGGATGTAGCGCTTGGGCAGCAGAATTTCACCGTCCGCACCGCCATCCAGATAGAGCCCGAAGTCGGTGTGCTTAACCACCTGTAAACTGTTGTAGCGGCCAATTAATGCCATGTTCAATACCTTGATTGCCTAGCTTGCATTCTATCTGCAATTGCACCCTGAGTTCGTGGCCATCGCTACATTTGCCCGCCGGGCTGCCCAAGCGCAGACAAAGACCCAGCGCAGCGCCGCCACGCGGTAGAATGCTGGCCATCCAAGCGATCCACCCTTTTACCTGAGTGACCTGCATGATCAATAACGATGTCCTGCGCAGCCTGCGTTACAGCCTCAATATCAATGACGCGACCGTGCTGGAGGTGTTCAGCCAGGCCAACTACAGCCTCACCCAGCCGGAACTGGCGGCCTTTTTGCTGCCCGAAGGAGATGAAAACCGTGTGCTGTGCAGCGATGAGGTGATGGCACATTTCCTCGACGGCCTGGTGTGTTTCAAGCGTGGCAAGAACGACAACCTGCCGGCGCAGCCCGTGCAATGGCCGATCAATAACAACGTCATCTTGAAAAAGCTACGGGTTGCCTTTGAACTTAAAGACGCCGACCTGCATGACATTCTGCAAGCCGCCGACTTCCCAGTCTCCAAGCCAGAACTCAGCGCACTGTTTCGTAAAGAAGGACAAAAGAACTTCCGTCCCTGCGGTGATCAACTGCTGCGTAACTTCCTCAAAGGCCTGACCCTGCGCCTGCGCGGTTAAGCACTGGCTACGCCGGCTGCAGTGCGTAAAAGCACTGCAGCCGGCGTAGCAGCGGGGCTGCTCAGCACAGCAACACCAGCTCCGAGCACATTCTTTATAACAAAAACGAATATAATTTTTGTTTGATCAAACCGCCTCACGGGGTAGGGTTAGTCCTTGATTTATCACTGGATAACCAACTGCCTCCCATGCGCACAACTCTTACCCGCTTCTTCGAACTGGAATCTGCCAGCGGTTTATTGCTGATCGCCGCCGCCGTGCTGGCCATGACCATCAATAACTCCCCCTTGAGCTTTCTCTATACCGGCCTGCTCGACATACCGGTTGCCGTGCAGTTTGGCGCCTTAGAAATCGCCAAGCCGCTGCTGCTGTGGATTAACGATGGTCTGATGGCGGTGTTCTTTCTGCTGATTGGCCTGGAGGTGAAGCGCGAGGTGCTCGAAGGCCAACTCAAAGAGCCCTCACAACTGGTGCTCCCAGGCGCCGCTGCGATTGGCGGCATGCTGGTGCCGGCGTTGATCTATTGGGCGTTTAACCACGACAATCCAGCGGCCATTGGTGGCTGGGCCATTCCGATGGCCACCGACATCGCCTTCGCCCTCGGTGTTTTGGCGCTGCTGGGCAAACGTGTCCCGGTGTCGCTTAAGCTGTTTCTGATGACCCTGGCGATCATCGATGACCTTGGCGCCATCATCGTCATCGCACTGTTCTACTCCACCGACTTGTCGACCTTGTCGCTGATAATGGCGGCGGTATTTATCAGCATTTTGATCCTGATGAACCGCTTTGGGGTGAGCAAACTCAGCCCCTATCTGGTGATCGGCACCTTGCTGTGGGTCTGCGTATTAAAGAGCGGTGTGCACGCCACACTGGCGGGAGTGATCCTGGCGCTAACCATCCCACTGCGTTCAAGTAATGACGAGCCCTCCCCTCTGGCAACCCTGGAGCATGCCCTGCATCCCTGGGTGGCTTTTGCGATTTTGCCGATTTTTGCCTTCGCCAATGCCGGCGTGCCCTTGGCTGGCCTGACCCTACAAAGTTTTCTGCATCCAGTACCGATGGGCATTACCGCAGGCCTGCTACTGGGTAAAGCCCTTGGGGTATTTGGTTTCACCTGGCTGACGATTAAAACCGGCCTGGCCAAGTTGCCAGAAGGTGCCAACTGGGGCCAAGTGTTGGGCTTGGCGATTCTTTGCGGGATCGGTTTTACCATGAGCCTATTTGTTGGCTCCCTGGCCTTTATCCCGGACGTCAGTGAATACTCAGGCATGGATCGGGTCGGCATCCTCACCGGCTCAGTACTGGCGGCGCTGCTGGGCTTTGCCATCTGCTACCTGAGCGGTCGCAAGCAAGCCTAAATCATCGCCCACAAAAAAGCCGACCCAGAGGGTCGGCTTTTTATTGCCACGTTTTTAATGCGCGACGCGGCTGGTGCCGTTAACGCTCATGATGCGCACCCGCTCGCCAACCCGGAAGATTTCATTCGGCTGCACTTCCTGCACGTAGGCACGCATGCTGCCGTCGTCTTCACGCACTGTGACTTCAACGCCCTGGGTACGGGTCAAGCCCTCTTCGCTTGCAGCGCCCAGCAAACCACCGGCCACGGCACCGACTACGGCCATGACGATACTGCCTTTACCACCACCGACCGCGCTACCGCCAACACCACCGATGACCGCACCGGCGCCGGCGCCGATCGGGGTTTTGCTGCCTTCAATTTTTACCGGGCGTAAAGATTCGATGGTGCCCATGCGTACCGTTTGCACGGTACGGGCTTCGTCACGCGAATAGCTGTCGCCCGTCAAACTCGACTGACAACCAGCCAAGCTCAAGGATACTGCGGTAATTGAGGCGGCCAACAGAACAGACTTACGCATTGCAGTGTCTCCAAAAATGACTGTTGCCTATTAGACGCTGCGGCGCAGACGCTGTCACGACGCAGCCTGGATAAATAGCTGTATTTACCCAGTTCTGACCTTAGAATTAGCCCTCCAGTTCAGCCGCCAGCGGACTCTCAGCACAGGCTCAGGAAGCTTTATGGATTATTTAATTATTTTCATCGCCGTTACCAGCGGCCTGTACTTTCACTGGTGGCTGTATGTACGCATCAAGCGCTGGACGGATCGCGATCTGGCGCTGTCGATGGCCGGCAGCGATGCCGCCAAACGCGCCTATATGCTGCAGCGTTTGGCGGCAGCCAAAGCCGAGGGCGTGAAGAGCAAGCAATTAGCCGCCTGGCTGGAGCAAGCGGCCAGCGAATATCAGGCAGACTGAACCGCGCTAAGGCGCCAGGCGCTCGCGCAGCCAAGCATTGCCCTGCAAGCGATAGTTGAGTCGATCATGCAAGCGGCTCGCTCGCCCTTGCCAAAACTCAATGCGCTCTGGCAGCAAGCGATAACCACCCCAGTGTTCGGGGCAATGGGGTGCCTGCTCCAAAAAGCGCCGCTCGGTCTGCGCCAACAACTCTTCCAGCTCGCCACGATCGGCAATCACCTGGCTTTGCGGCGAGGCCCAAGCGCCAATGCGACTGCCCAGTGGGCGCACCTGAAAATAGCTATCGGACTCAGCCAAACTGACCCGCTCGACCCGCCCTTCGATGCGTACCTGACGTTCGAGACTGGGCCAAAAAAAGGTCATCGCGGCAAACGGCTGCGCCGCTAATTGCGCGCCCTTGGCACTGTCGTAGTTGGTGAAAAAAGTAAAACCACGCTCATCCAGCCCCTTCAGCAGCAGCACCCGACAATGCGGCCGACCCTCGGCATCCACAGTCGCCAAGGTCATCGCGTTTGGTTCCACCGGCAGTTGCTCGGTGCTCACCGCATCAACAAACCATTGATGAAACAGCGCAAAGGGTTCTGCGGGCGCATTGCTCTCACACAAACCATCGCGGGTGTAGTCGCGGCGCATGTCGACCAGGCTCTTGCTCATGGCAAAGTTCCTTAAAAGTAGAGGTTTAACAGGCCGTTGAAAAATGTAGGCGAGGCAGCCGAGACAAGGCAAAAACAGGCGAAAAAGCGGAGTTTACGTGTTGTAAATGAGCATTTTGAGCCTGTTTTTAACGCCGTATCGGCAACGTAGGTAGTTTTTCTACAGCCTGTCAAGCTTACTCAGCCGCCAGCCACTTGGTTTGATCTGCGACAAGTTGCCGACAGCGCACGCTACAAACACTGCCCAAGGACACGGGCGAGTTGTTGCGCGCGCGGGTCCATCAACACGTAAGGTCCCAGGCTGTTGGTGACAAAACCAAAGGCCACTTCCCGCTCGGGGTCGGCAAAACCCACCGAGCCACCGGCACCGGGGTGGCCGAACGCCTGCGGGCCCAGCCCATAAGTAGCGTTGGCTACGTGCGGCTGATCGAGCATGCAGCCCAGGCCAAAACGGGTATCGGTTAGCAAGGTCCGGTCTGGGCCGAGGCTGTGTTGGCGACGCAGCTCGCTCAGCAGCTCAGTGTCCAGCAAGCGCCCATGCAGCAAGCCGCTATAAAAACCGGCCAGGCTGCGGGCATTACCGTGACCATTCGCGGCCGGCTGCTGCATGCGCCGCCACTCGGGCTTGTTGGTGCTGGTCATAATCGAGGGCGGATTGGCAAAGGCCCGGGTGGTCATTGAATTTGGTTCGCTGAACATGCACTTGAGCAGGCGTTGCGCGGCAGCGTCGCCCAGGTCGCCCTTGATGCGGCTGACATACGCCACCCGGGCAAACTCGCTGTCGGCCAAGCCGACATGAAAATCCAGTCCGAGCGGCTGAGCGGTGCGCGCCACAATCGACTCACCCGGCCCGCGCCCGTCGGCCCGGCGCAGCAACTCACCGACCAGCCAGCCATAGGTAATAGCGGCGTAGCCATGCCCCTGGCCCGGCGTCCACCAGGGCTGCTCGGCGGCCAACGCCGCGGTCATGCAGCTCCAGTCATACAGAGCCTCAGGCGGCAACAGCTCACGCAGGGCTGGCAAACCGGCCTGATGGCAGAGCAACTGGCGCAGCGTGATCGCCTGCTTGCCGGCGCAGGCGAATTCAGGCCAGTAATCGGCGACCGGCACATCGAGGGCCAGCTTGCCCTCGGCTACCAGCTGCAAGGCTGTCACGGCCGCAAAGGTTTTGGTACAGGAAAACAGATTGACGATGGTGTCGGTCTGCCACGCCTGGGCGCCATCTTTGTCGGCGACACCGGTCCAGATATCGACGACCGTTTGCCCGCCAATCTGGATACAAAGAGCGCCACCACGTTGCTGCGGCTCGGTAAAAATCGTGGCGAAGGCATCTTTAACCGCTTCAAACTGAAGATCAAAATAACCCTGAATTTGCACGCAGCAACTCCTCTGGCAAGAGTGAAATAAGCGGCAGTACGCCGTAGATTATGGCGGGCTGCCGCTACGCGGCGAGGCCGCCCTAGGGCGCGCTCTTCGCGGGAGCCGGCAAGCCGTCTTTGGCCAGCGCCAGGTTGGCCTTACGCACCCCTTCAACAAAGCTCTGGAAAGGTCGATCGGTAATACCTACCAGCCCGAGGTGACCGTTCTCACCATCGAGTAAGCGGCCGCTGAGCGGTTGATCGAGGTACTGAAACCAGTGCACACCGACAATCAATGGCTCGGCCAGCGCCTGTTTGAGGAAGTTGGCATAGGCTGGCGCTCGCTCTTCCTCGCTGTAGACCTCGCTGACACCGCCCCAGAACGGTCCACGGTCACGCGAGCCGAAGTGAAATTCGGTGACCATTACCGGCTTGTCCAACGTGCGTAACACAGCAAAGTCATAGCCATGCTGCGGTTCGCGGGTATAGAAATTAAAGCTCAGCACATCGCAATACTGCGCGCAGGCGGCCACCGCCTCCGGGGTACTGATGGCAAAACGGCCACCGAGCAACATGTGATTTGGCGAGTGCCAACTCAGCGACTCGGTGATGGTTTTGAAGTAAGTATCGGCAAACAAACGCTGAAACTGCTGTAAATCCGCCTCAATGGCCGGATGCTCGGCGCTCGGTAGCGGCGCCTGGAAGCCTGGATCTTCCATCAATTCCCAGGCTGGTAACTCAATGCCCCAGGCCTTGGAAAGCCCTTGCTGATTGCGGTACTTGTCGCGCAACAACTTGAGAAATGCCCGCTTGGCCGGCACGTCGGTGGTCAACCGCAGGGTGTTATAGGCCAGCGCATAACGGGCCTTGGGCTCGGTGCCTTGATCGGCCCAGGCCAGTTCGTTATCGGCGAAATAGCCGAGCAACCAAGGGTCATCACGATGATCACGGGCGGCAATCGCCACGGCTCGCTCGGTGGCCAGGGCGAAGCGCGGGTCAAAAGGATCGGGCATGCCACCCCACCAATCCAGCCCAGTGCTGATGGTGGCGTAGTCGCCATGAATCAACAGCGGAATGGTGTAAGGCACCCGCTGCGCGGCGATCAACGCCGGCTCGCTCCAGTTACCGATGGTGTTAAAGCCCCAGGCTTGCAGGCGATCGAGGGTATTGGTCACCCAATTAGCCTGAGGCTGCTTACCGTAACTGCGCTCCAGATTCGCGCCATAAAAATCAAACCAACGGCCGTGGTCAAACGCCCGACCTTTGGCTGAACCGGTATCACTGCGGTTATCGGCGCTGCCGAAATAACTGGCCAACGCCTCGCCCTCTTTCGGCAAGGCGGCAAACATCGACTCGCGGCCTTCTACATAGGTCGGGCTGTTGTCGGCGGTAACTGTGTTGACACCCAACGAGTAGAACGGATGACCTTCCGGCGTGACCAGATACCAGCGACCATCGCGTTTTTCAGTACGGAAGAAACCTTTCGCCTCAAAGCTCGGCCCGCTGAGCAAGCCACCAAACTGATCCTGCTTGGGCCGTTGACTCAGCCAAGTTTTGAGTTGGGCTTGTTCTTTGTCGGCGGCGGCCTTGAGCTGAGCATCGCTGCTGACTTTTTCCGGCCACTGGCCGCGACTAAACTGGCCATAGGCGTCGACGATATTGGCGTACGCCGCAGCTTGCACGGGCGCCACATCCTGCACACCAAAGCGGCCGAGCAAGATGCTCTGGGTGGCATTCGGCTGGGTCAACGACAGGCTCACTGCCACCACTTGGCTGGCCTGCAACTCACCAGTCACGACACTGGCCAACAGCACACTCTTGCCCTCGTAATGCCACGGCATTGGCGGCCCGGCGCGCATTCCCTGCATCAATGGCGAGCTCGCTTGCAGTGGCACCAATAAGGTTTGTGCAGGCCCGGCCGGCAACGCTACGCTGGTGCGCAGTACCTTGCCGTCGGCACTTTCAATCTGTACCTCGAGGGTCAAGGCCCAGTCCATGGCGTTTTGCACCCGCAGGCTCATGGCGCCGGCGGTTGACCAATCCCAACTGCCGCTTTGCGGGGACAGGCGCACACTCGGCTGCGCGGCCTGGTTAAAATTTAGCCGGCGCAAAATCTCGCCATCGCTGCTGACTTCGGCAGTCAGGCTTGGCAGGCTGGCGTCACGGGTAACCACCTGCACCACGTCCATCGGCTTAACAAAGTTGTACAGGGTTTGCGCCTCTGCGGCCTGCACACTGGGGGCGCAAAATGCCGCGCCAAAACACAGGGTTACCTGCGCACACAGGGCAACTAACGGGCGAAAGGAAGACAACATTGCGACTCTCTCCTGGACTAAAAGCGTGCAAGCCAACTGAGATCTGACCCACCAAGACCGGCATTGTGCGGCACCACGGCGGGTTTTGTCTTTCAAAGGCCACTTGTTTGTAAAATCTAAAGGCGAGAATTCAGTTTGCTGACTATGTTTTCCTTATCCAACATGAAAAGAGATAACGGCATGGAACTCAACGCACTTTTTGATCAGCTACACAGTTTGCCAAGCATCCCCAAAGTGGCCCAAGAGCTCATTGTACAATTTGACAACCCCGCCACCAGCATTGACAGCGTGGCCCGCAACATCTCCTTGGACCCGGTGATTGCCGCAAAAGTGCTGCGCTTAGCGAATTCGGCGCGCTTTCGTGGCGCGCGCGAGGCCACCAGCGTAGAAGACGCGGCCATGCGACTAGGCTTCAACACCCTGCGCACCCTGGTGCTGGCCTCGGCAGTGACTGGCGCGTTTAAAACCGACTCAGGCTTTGACCTTAAAGGCTTTTGGATTCACACGTTTCAGGTGGCAGGTATCTGCCGGATGCTCGCCAAGCAGCGCGGCGAGGCAGTTGAGACAGCCTTTACCTGCGGGATGATGCACAACATTGGCGAACTCTTGATTCAAACCGGCGCGCCAGATTTGGCCGCGCAACTCAACCGCAGCGGTAAAACCGATGCCGCCCAGCGGGTGGCACTGGAAACCTTGCAACTGGGCTTTGGTTTCCCAGAGGTCGGCGCCGAACTCGCCCGTCGCTGGCAATTACCCAAGCTGATTCAGGATGCCATTGCCTACCAAGCCCGCCCCAATCAAGCGCCTGCCGGGACTTTATTGCCGCTGTTGATTGCCCAAGCGGTGCATATTGCCGAGACCGTGCGCACCCATGGCGGCGTCACCGAAGAGGCAAAAGCCGCCTTAAACGGCCCATTGTTTGAGGGCATTGACCGGGACAAACTATTTGGTGCATTAGAGGAGTCACTGGAGGCCGACAAAGCCTTCGCGGAAATGCTCAGCTAGACCTCTAAGTTTCAGTCAATAATCCGCCGAAACGGTGGCAAGGCGTTCAAAATCGCCTTGCCATAGCGCTGGGTCACCACTCGCCGATCCAACAAAGTGATAGTGCCGCGATCTTCCTCGGTGCGCAGCAAGCGCCCGCAGGCCTGCACCAAACGCAATGAGGCATCTGGCACGGCCAGTTCCATAAAGGGATTGCCGCCGCGCGCCTCGATCCACTCAGACAACGCCGCTTCCACCGGATCATCCGGCACCGCGAAAGGAATCTTGGCAATCACCACGTGCTCGCAATAAGCGCCGGGCAAATCCACCCCTTCGGCAAAACTGGCCAAACCGAACAACACGCTGGCCTCACCGCCGTCGACTCGCGCTTTGTGTTTATTCAAAGTTTCTTGCTTGGACAAATTGCCCTGAATAAACACCCGCTTGCGCCACTCACGCTCAAGGCCGTCAAACACTTCCTGCATCTGTTTACGCGATGAAAACAGCACCAAGGTGCCGCGCGAACCCTCCACCAACCCAGGCAATTCACGAATGATCGCCGCCGTATGGGCCACTGAATCCCGTGGATCGGCGCGCAAATCCGGCACCCGCAGCACCCCGGCATCGGCATGTTGGAAAGGGCTCGGCGCCACAGTGGTGACCGCGCCCTTGGGCAAGCCGGCACGCATTCTGTAGCGATCGAAGGTGCCCAGCGCCGTTAGCGTGGCGGACGTCACCACCGCGCCATAAGCGACATTCCACAGATTACGGCGCAAGGTTTCGGCAGCCAGAATCGGGCTGGCATTGACCTCAATATCAAACAGCGCACCGCTCTCGGCCAAACTTAACCAGCGCGCCATCGGTGGATTGTCCTGCGGGTCTTCGGTGCTAAAGGCCGTCCACAGCTCCCAATTGCCCTGGGCGCGCGTCAGCAAGCTACCAAATAGCGGGTACCACTCCTCGGCCTGATGGCTGGCGATGCCAATGCTAACCTCGCCATCCATGGCTTTTTTGAGCAGATCAGTCAGACGGGTGAGCAGGTCGTTCAAGCGCGCAAAACCCTTCTTCAACTCAATCGCCATCTCACGCAAATGTTCCGGTACCAGCCCGCCGACAAAACGGTGGCGCGGACGCTCACGGCCCTGCATGTCTTCGCCGGCGCGAAAATCCGCCAACTGCTCGCAGGCGCTGAACATAAACTGCTGCTGGGTCTTGATCTCGCGGGCCAGCTCCGGCACCTGTTCGATCAGCCGGCCGAGATCGCCCGGCAAAGGGTGCTGGGCCAGCAGTTTGGTTAGGTTCTTAGCCGTTTGCTCCAGCCAGTCAGCGGTCGAGCGCAGCCGGGTAAAATGGGCGAAATGGCCGATGGCTTTGTCCGGCAGGTGATGGCCTTCATCGAACACATAGAGGGTGTCGCGTGGGTCGGGCAGCACCGCACCGCCGCCCAGGGCCAAGTCGGCCAGCACCATATCGTGGTTGGTGACAATCACATCGACCTTACTCATGCCCTCGCGCGCCTTATAAAAGGCGCACTGCTGAAAATTAGGGCAATGGCGATTGGTGCATTGGCTGTGATCGGTGGTCAGGCGCGCCCAATCCGGGTCTTCCAGCGCCTCAGACCAGCTGTCGCGGTCGCCGTCCCAGTGATTCCCGGCGAGCTTTTCGATCATCTGAGTAAATAGCTTTTGGCTGCGCTCATCGACTGCAATGCTAAAGCCCTCTTCGGCAAACAGCTGCGCCGTGGCGCTTTGCGCCTGCCCCTCTTGCAGCAACAAATCGAGCTTGGACAAACACAGATAACGGCCGCGGCCCTTGGCCAGCGCGAAACTAAAATTGAGCCCACTGTTGCGCAAGATATCCGGCAAGTCCTTGTGCACCACCTGCTCTTGCAACGCCACAGTCGCAGTGGCGATCACCAGCCGTTTGCCGGCCGCTTTGGCCAAGGGAATGGTGGCCAGGCAATAGGCCACGGTTTTACCGGTGCCGGTGCCCGCTTCGACCACCACCACGGCAGGATCACCGTCACGCCGGTTGTCCTCATCGGTGCTGATGGAGCCCAAGGCTTTGGCCACCTCGGCGATCATTAACCGTTGGCCGTAACGGGCTTTAAGGCCCTTGGCTTCGAGAAAGCGCGAATAGGCGCCCTGGATTGTCGACTTGAGTTCAGTACTGAGCATGGAGTTCTACAACGGCCAAAAGGCTGGATAAATTTTCAGTAGTTTAACCGGGCGGCTATGATAATGCCCGCCAAAGCCATTACCGACAGACAGGAACTTTACCCATGCCCCTCGACAGCCTACTCACCCTCGACAGCGCCCTCTATGCCCTGCACGTACTCAGCGCCCTGGTCTGGGTAGGCGGCATGTTCTTCGCCTGGATAATCCTGCGCCCTGCGGCGGTCAGCGCCCTGCAAGGGCCGGCACGCCTGACACTCTGGCTGGAGGTGTTTCGGCGTTTCTTTCAATGGGTGTGGTTGACGATTGTACTGCTGCCTCTCAGCGGTGTAGCCATGCTGGAGTCGCGCTTCGCCGGTTTTGCCGGTGCGCCGAAAAGTGTGCAGGTGATGATGGGCCTGTATATCGCCATGCTGGCGCTGTTTTTGCGGGTGCAATTGCTGCAACTGCCGCAGTTGCGTCAAGCCGTGAGCAACGAGGACTGGCCAGCCGGGGCCAACGCTCTGGGGAAGATTCGCCGACTGGTCGGTTTTAATCTGTTACTGGGTTTGAGCTTGGTGGCTATTGCCGCCGCCCGGCCGAATTTCTGAGAACTTGCCGGCGCCGCTGATGCGCGCCGGCAAATAATTGCCTCAGA
>JAIERD010000542.1 GCA_019747155.1 Pseudomonadaceae bacterium | reverse complement strand
GACTTTTGTCGTGCTAGTTTAGCCAAAAGTTTTTGTAAGCCCCGGAAAACGCCTGCTAGAACATGGAGTTGGCGCCAGGGTTGAGTTAAGAGTCGCGGGCCGGGAAGCCCTTTAATCATTATTTTTTTAGTCGGAGTTAGTGGATTACATGGAAATCGGTCTGCGTGAGTGGCTGATCGTCATCGGCATTGTGGTGATCAGCGGCATTCTTTTTGACGGCTGGCGCCGTATGCGCGGCGGCAAGGGCAAACTTAAATTCAAGTTGGATGGACGCTTTGGCGATCTGCCCGATGACGACGGTGATCCGGCGCTGTTAAGCCCGGCGCGGGTGGTCGACCGCCAGCGCGAGCCGAAGCTGGACGAAGAAGATTTACCGGTAATGAATGCCAGCGAATTGAATCGCCGCCGCGCCGGCGAGCCGAGTCAGGGCGACCTGAACCTCAGCGAGCCAGTTCCGACCTTGCTGAACCCGGTGGTGGCTGGCGAAAAACTGCAAGTACCGGCCCAAGAAGACAGCCAACCATTGCCGCCGGTTGAAGAAGTTCTGGTGATCAGCGTGGTGGCACGCGAAGGCGAGGGTTTTAACGGCCCGGCGCTGCTGCAGAATATTCTGGAAAGCGGTCTGCGCTTTGGCGAGATGGACATCTTCCATCGCCACGAAAGCATGGCCGGTAACGGTGAAGTGCTGTTCTCCATGGCCAACGGGGTAAAACCTGGCACCTTCGATTTGGATGATATCGATCACTTCACCACCCGCGCCGTGAGCTTCTTTCTCGGCATGCCGGGGCCGCGTCATCCGCGCCAGGCCTTCGATGTGATGGTGGCGGCGGCGCGCAAGTTGGCCAGTGAGCTGAACGGCGAACTAAAAGATGATCAGCGCAACACCATGACCGCACAAACCATCGAGCATTATCGTCAGCGCATCGTCGAGTTCGAGCGCAAGCACATCATGCCCAAGCGCTGAGGCAGCTTTACTGCCCAAGTGTTAAGTGAGTCGTTAAAAGAGCAGCCTCGGCTGCTCTTTTGCTTTTTGAGAGAAATCGTTATGACCGACACCGCCGCAAACGCCGCCCAACGCATCCTCGAACTGCGCGCCGAACTGGACAGGCACAACCACAGTTATTACGTGCTGGACCAGCCGAGCATTCCGGATGCCGAGTACGATCGCTTGTTCCGCGAACTGCAGGCGCTGGAGGCTGAGCATCCAGCGTTGATCACGGTCGATTCGCCGACCCAGCGGGTCGGCGGTACAGCGCTCAGTGCCTTTGGCGAGGTCAAGCATGAAGTGCCAATGCTCAGCCTGGGTAATGCCTTCGAGGAAGGCGATCTGCTGGATTTTGACCGCCGTGTGCATGAGGGCCTGGATCTGCCGGCCGGCGATCTGTTTGGCGGCGGCGCGGAAGTTGAATACTGCTGCGAGCCGAAGCTCGACGGTCTGGCCGTCAGCTTGCTGTACGAGAACGGCTTGCTGGTGCGTGGCGCCACCCGTGGCGATGGCAGTACCGGTGAGGACATCAGCACTAATGTACGGACCATTCGCAACGTGCCGCTAAAGCTGCACGGCGAGGGCTGGCCGAGCGTTCTGGAAGTGCGCGGCGAAGTGTTTATGTCCAAGGCCGGTTTCGCTGCACTCAACGCGCGGCAACTGGAGAACAGCAGCAAGACCTTTGCCAACCCGCGCAACGCGGCGGCCGGCAGTCTGCGCCAGCTGGACCCGAAGATCACCGCCAGTCGCCCGTTGGAGTTTTGCTGCTATGGCATTGGCCGCGTCGAAGGCGAGTTGCCGGCGACTCAGGTGGGCATTCTCCAGCAACTGAAACGCTGGGGCCTGCCGATCAGTCGCGAGTTAAAGCTGGCCAAGGGTGCCAACGAATGCCTGGCCTACTACCGCGATATCGGCGAGCGGCGTGCCAGCCTGGCCTATGAAATCGATGGAGTGGTGTTCAAGGTCAACGACCTGGCCTATCAGCGCGAGCTGGGTTTTCGGGCTCGCGAACCACGCTGGGCGATTGCGCATAAATTCCCGGCGATGGAAGAGCTGACAGAATTACTGGACGTAGAGTTCCAAGTCGGTCGCACCGGCGCGGTGACCCCGGTGGCCCGTTTGAAACCGGTGAAAGTCGCCGGGGTGATGGTGGCCAACGCCACGCTGCACAACATGGACGAAGTCGCGCGCTTGGGCCTGATGATCGGCGATACGGTGATCATTCGCCGCGCCGGTGATGTGATCCCGCAAGTGGTGCAAGTGGTGCTGGAACGCCGCCCGGCGGATGCCCGGC
Organism: Pseudomonadaceae bacterium; assembly: GCA_019747155.1. GTDB lineage: Bacteria > Pseudomonadota > Gammaproteobacteria > Pseudomonadales > Pseudomonadaceae > Aquipseudomonas. Next base: position 11,283 of record JAIERD010000542.1, on the reverse strand, counting down.
CGGTGCAGATCCCCGAGCAGTGCCCGGTGTGCGGTTCGGCGGTCGAACGCACCCAATTGGTCAAGCGCAGCAAGGGCCGTGAGACGTTCAGCGAGGGTTCTGTGTACCGCTGCGTTGGACGCCTGACCTGTGGTGCGCAACTCAAACAGGCGATCATTCACTACGTGTCGCGCCGGGCCTTGGATATCGAAGGCTTGGGCGAGAAGAGCGTCGAACAGTTGGTGGACGAAGGTTTGGTTCGCTCGCCAGCCGACCTGTACAAATTGACCTTTGAGCAAGTAGTCGAGCTGGAAGGCTTTGCCGAACTATCGAGCAAGAACCTGCTGGCCGCTATCGCAAACAGTAAGAAGCCTGAGTTGGCGCGCTTCATTTATGCCCTCGGTATTCCTGATGTCGGCGAGGAAACGGCCAAGGTGTTAGCGCGTTCGCTGGCCTCGTTGGCGCGCATCAAGCAAGCCTTGCCCGAAGTGCTCACCTACTTGCCGGAGGTGGGCCTTGAAGTGGCCTATGAAATTCACGAGTTTTTCAGCGATGCGCACAATCGCAGCGTGATCGAGGAGCTTGAGCAAATACTGGATATTCAGGGGCAGGGCGAGTTGGGTGCAGAGTTTGCCGCCAGCACCAGCTTGGCCGGTTTGCTCGACAAACTGCATATTGCTTCGGTAGGCCCTACTGGCGCTAAAACCTTGGCCGCCAAGTTTGGCGAGTCGCTGCCAAAAGTGCTGGCAGCCGATTGGCTGGACCTGCGGCAAGCGTTGAGCGAGAAACCAGCGAATGCCGTGCGGGAGTTTTTCAGTGTGCCCGAGCACTGCGAGCGCGCGCTGAACATCGAAGCGCAGTTGCGTGAGTTCGGCATGCATTGGGAAAGCCAAAAGCGCGTGGTCGAAGGCTTACCGCTGGCCGGCCAAACTTGGGTGCTGACCGGCACGCTGGAAGTCATGAGTCGTGATCAGGCCAAGGCCAAGCTTGAGTCTTTGGGTGCCAAGGTGTCGGGTTCGGTGTCGGCGAAAACCCACTGCGTGGTGGCCGGTCCCGGTGCTGGTTCGAAGCTGGCGAAGGCATCCGAGTTGGGTGTTGCGGTGCTGGATGAAGCGGGGTTTTTACAGCGCATGCAAGCGCTTGGATTGACGACCTGATCGCGACGATCAGGTCGTCATAATCACTTAGTTGATTGCGTCGCTCAGAGCCTTGGCCGGTACAAACTTGACCACATTCTTGGCGGCGATCTCGATCGCTTTGCCGGTTTGTGGGTTACGACCGGTGCGGGCCGGACGCTGGGTGACTTTCAGTTTGCCAATCCCCGGCAGAGTGATTTCATCGCTGTTTTCCAGGGCGTCGCTGACGATTTCGCTCAGTTGCTCAAGCAGTGCGCGAACCTTGGTTTTTGGGCTGTCGACAGCTTCGGCAAGGTCGTTGATCAGTTGGTCTTTGCTGATGGCCATGGTGTTGCTCCTTGGGTTGTAAAGGCGATATCTCGGGGTCAAGGCAGGCACGCTAGCACATCCCGGCGCTGAGCTGAATGCTCAAAATGCCGCACGGCGGCGCTGGCGATATTGGTGGGGCGGCAGGCCTTTCCAGCGTTTGAAGGCGTGGATGAAATTCGACACCTCGGCATAGCCCAAACGTTCGGCAATTTCCTCCAGGGTCAGGCCGCCAATGGCCAGTAACTCTTCGGCCAGGGTTTGGCGAACCTCCTCCAGCAGCAGGCGAAAGCTCGAGCCTTCATCCAGTAAACGGCGGCGCAGGGTGCGTGAGCTGAGGTTGAGTTGTTGGGCGATCTCTTCCATATCTGGCAAACGCCCGGGGCTGCCGAGCAGCCGGGCACGGATTTGCCCGGCCAGCCCTGAGCGCTCGCGGCGTTTGCTCAGTAGCGCATGGCATTGTTCTTCGCAGTGTTGGGCCACTTGCTGGTTGGCGCCGGGCAACGGTTGGTCGAGTAGCTCTTGGCGCAATACGAAGCGATTATTGGCTTGGGCAAAGCGTGGTTCGATGCCATAACTGTCGGTATACCAAGAGCAGTCCGCCGGGCGCGGCAGGCATAAGTCGACGCGGGTCAACGGCAGGTGTTGGCCGAGCAGGTCGCGCTGAATCCCCAGCATGCCGGCGCTGTCGCGCTCCAGAATAAAGGCGCGTAATTCGGCGGGAATGCCACGGTCCTCGAACAGCAGATGCACCTCATCGCCGTGCTCCTCTAGGCGCATGCCGTAGAAGGCGTAGGTCAGATCGAGGTAGCGTAAACCGAGGCTGGCGGCGCTGCGAAAGGTCGGGCTGCTGAGCATGGCAAAGCCCCAAATGCCGTAGGTGCTCAGGTGATAGCGCTGGCCGGCCTTGAGGCCGATGCCGGGTTGCGCGCCGAGTGCGGCCACCAGATTGCCGATCAGTACCAACTCTTGCGCGGCATCGATTTCGCTGCCGGGCTCGGCCAGTTGTTGCAGGCTCAAACCGCTGCCCGCCAGGCAGCGCTCAAGCGAGAGGCCTTGATCGAGGCCGAATTGAGTCAGCAGTTGCGCGCTGATGCCGCTGCGGCGCAGGGGCCAATGGTTGGGTAGTTTGTTCGACATTTTGTCCGCAATTCACAATTTATGGCCGACTATGCCATAACCTCAAGCGCGCCGGCTAGGTAGTATGGGGCGATCCGCTTGGCGGTATTGGGAGCACATAATGACTAATAATTCCCCTGCAACTGCGGCAACCGCAACGCCCTTAGCGGTGCTGATTATCGGCGCCGGATTTGCCGGCGTGGGCTTGGCCATCCGCCTGAAGCAATGCGGCATTGAGGACTTTGTGCTGCTTGAGAAAGCCTGCGCAGTCGGCGGTACCTGGCGCGATAACAGTTACCCCGGCGCTGCCTGCGATGTGCCGTCCCATCTGTATTCGTTTTCGTTCGAGCCCAAGACCGACTGGAGCCGCAAGTTCGCCCCGCAAGCGGAGATCTTTGCCTATATCCAGCAGTGCGTAAGCAAGCACGAGTTGGCGGCGCAAATCAGTTTCAACACTGAAGTGGCCAGCGCCGAGTTCGATGCTGTCGCCGGGGTTTGGCAGGTGCATTGCACCGATGGTCGCCACTACCGTGCGCGGGCTTTGGTGAGTGCCTGCGGGCAGCTGAATCGACCGGCCTATCCGCGCATCCTTGGGCTGGACAGTTTCAGCGGCGAGCGCTTTCACTCGGCGCGCTGGCAGCATGAGGTTGAGCTGGCCGGCAAGCGCGTGGCGGTGATCGGCACCGGCGCCAGTGCCATTCAGTTCGTGCCGGAAATAGTCTCCAAGGTTGCCCAGCTGTACCTGTTTCAGCGCAGCGCCGCCTATGTGATCCCCAAGCCAGACCGGGCTTATCGGGCCTGGGAGTTGGCGTTGCTGACGCGGCTGCCATGGTTGCAACAACTCGATCGCGGCCTCAAGTATGTGCAGCACGAAGTTCGCGCCTTGGCCTTTATTCATTTTCCGGCGCTGATGAAGCTATTCAAACTGAGCTTTCACCGTCACTTGGCCAGCGCCATTACCGACCCCGAGTTGCAGCGTCAGTTAGTGCCGGACTACCCGCTGGGCTGCAAGCGCATTCTGATCTCCAATAACTACTTTCCGGCACTGGCCCAGGCGCATGTTGAGGTCATCAATAGCAGCATTCGCGAGGTCACCGAGCGCGGCGTGGTGACTGAGGATGGCCGTGAGCGTGAGGTTGATGTGCTGATTTACGGCACCGGTTTTGCTGCCACCGATTTTCTCGCGCCGATGCAGATCAAGGGCCTCAATGGTCTCGATTTGAACCAGGCCTGGCGCGATGGCGCCGAGGCCTACAAGGGCATCAGTGTCAGCGGTTTTCCCAATTTGTTTATGCTCTACGGCCCGAATACCAATCTTGGGCACAACTCGATTCTGTATATGCTCGAGAGCCAGTTTGCCTATGTGCTCAAGTGCCTGCAGACCCTCGAGCAGCCGGGCTTGCGCTATATAGATGTAAAGCCGCAGGTGCAGCAGCGCTTTAATCAACATTTGCAGCAGGTGATTCGTCACTCGATCTGGGAGCAAGGCTGTAACAGCTGGTACAAGAATGCTGCCGGTAAAAACACCAATAACTGGCCGGGCTTTACCTTTACTTACCGCCAGCAAACCCGTCACTTGGAGCTTGCCGACTATGAATGCACCCGTTGAATTTACTCCGCCAGCCTTGACCCAGCCGCTGCTGCGCAGCGTTATTCGCGGTGGCTTGCGGTTGTTGTTTCGCAGCTTGGTGCGCCCGCCAACCCCGATTGCGCTGCAACGTGGGTTGATTCGCCTGCTCACGGTCAGCGTGGCGGTCCGTGGTATCACACGCTCCCGTTCGACTATTGGCGGGCGACCGTGCGAGTGGCAGCGGCCGCCGGACGACGGCGGTCGGGTGTTTTTATACCTGCATGGCGGGGCTTATCTGATTGGTTCGCCGGCCACTCACAGGGCCATTACCGGTGCACTGGCCAAACTCGGCAAGCTGGCGGTCTGTGCCCTGGATTATCGCTTGGCACCCGAGCATCGCTATCCGGCTGCGCTGGAGGATGCCGTGGCGGCTTATCAGGAGTTGCTGGCTACGGGTTATCGGGCTGAGCAGATTGCCATTGGCGGTGACTCGGCTGGCGGCAATCTGGCCCTGATTACTGCGCTGCGTCTGCAGGAACTGGGTTTGCCACGGCCGGGAGCGCTGGTGTGTTTCTCGCCGGTAACGGATTTCAGTGCGACGCGACTGCACAATCCGCCGGCGGGTGATCCGCTGCTCAATCCGGCCTGGATAGAGCAGGCAATCCAACTCTATTGCCCGCCAGACATGGACCGACAGGACCCGCGCCTGTCACCGGTGTTTGCCGATGTCCGTGACCTGCCGCCGACGCTGATCCAGGTCGGCGCCGATGAATTGCTGCTCAATGACAGCCGGCGTTTTGCCGCGCATGCCAAGGCCGCCGGCTGCAGTTTGCAACTGGAGGTGTATCCGGGTCTTTGGCATGTGTTTCAGGCTCATGTCGGGCTGCTAAAAGCGGCGGACTTTGCCATGGCGCGGGTGATCGACTTTTTGCGTGCCCAGGGGTTTTGAGATGAACAATATTCTGATCACCGGCGCGGCTTCTGGCATAGGTGCGGCGGCCGCACGGTTGTTTCATGCTCGTGGCTGGCAGGTGGGCTTGCTGGATATCAATCACGCCGCTTTGGTCAGCTTGTCGGCGGAACTGGGCGGCGTCTGGCATGCGGAAATGGATGTTGCCGATGCGGGCGCGGTGCAAGAGGCGCTAAAGGACTTTACCGCCCTGCACAACGGCCAGTTGCGCTTGCTGTTCAACTGCGCCGGGGTTCTACGCTTTGGCTGTTTCGAAAGCATCGAGCTGGCCGAGCACGCGCGCATTCTGCAGATCAACGTGCTGGGTTTGTTGCAGATGACTCACGCGGCTTTCGCCTATCTGAAGGTCACCCCCAATGCTCAGGTGATCAATATGAGCTCGGCCTCGGGCCTCTATGGCACGCCGCACATGGCCAGCTACTCGGCCTCCAAATTCGCTGTGCGCGGGTTGACCGAAGCGCTGGATCTGGAGTGGCGCCAACATGGCATTCGGGTCGGTGACCTGATGCCGCCGTTTGTGCGCACTCCGATGGTCAGCGGGCAGACTTTTCTGCCACCGGCGCTGCGCCGGCTGGGCGTGAACCTGAGTGCCGAGCAAATCGCCATGGCGGTTTGGCAGCAGGCGCACAGCGCCAAGGTGCATCGGCCCATTAGCGTTCAGTTCAAGCTGTTGTACGGCTCGGCGCAGTTTTCTCCGGCCTGGTTGACGCGCTGGATCATGGGCTGGCTGAGTCGCCCATAACTATTGGCCTAAAGCGCGCGTTGGTCTGCTAATGACCGCGTCTGGGTTAAAGGGGCTAGGCTTTAGGGGCGCGTGGTTGATTGCGCGCCATTAACCAGCGGGCCAGCGTATGACTATGACGGTAAGCGCGGCAGAGAGCAGCAGCCGCAACCTGTTGCTGCGGATGAAGGAGGGCGGTTTCGACTTTGCCCGCATCCATGCCATCGATTTTTATGTGGTGTTCCCTGCGCAAGCACCAGCGCAGCGGGCCGCCCAACTGTTTCGCGGTGAGTCGCTCAATACCCAGGTGTATCTGCGCGCCAACGGCAGCTGGTATCTGCAAGTAAGCAAGGTCATGCATGCCAGCCACGCGGAGATTGAGGATTTCGAACACAGCCTGGAAGCCTTGGTGTTGCCCTTTGGCGGAGTCGCCGATGGTTGGGGCGTGACTCAGGAGCCAGGTACGTCCTGCGCTGAGTCGCCCGGACGCTACTAGACCGGCCGCGCACTGCATACCGACAGCTTTACTCGCTGATTCGCCGCATCACCTTGCTTTCCTCCCTCGACCCGCCTGTAATTTTTATTGCACACTGTGGGCCGGAGGAAACCATGACTGATATTTTAATTTTGACCCACACCGATCATTGCACCCCGGGCTATCTGCGCGAGGTACTGGATGCGCGCGCGCTCGACTATCGGGTGTTGCGGGTCGACCGCGACGAGTTGGTCGGCGTTGACCTGGATCGACCCAAGGCGGTGGCGATTATGGGCGGCGCCATGAGCGTGAATGATCCACTGCCGTGGTTGACCGATGAAGTTGCCGCCTTGCGGCATTTTATCCGGCGCGATATCCCCTTGATGGGTCACTGCTTGGGCGGTCAGTTGCTGGCCAAGGCGCTCGGCGCCCAAGTGCAGGCCATGGGCCATCAGGAAGTGGGCTGGCAGCGTCAGCAGCAAACCCCGCAGGCGCAGGGCAGCCCTTGGTTGGCCCATTTGCCCGGTGAGTTTGAGCTGTTCGAGTGGCATGGCGATACGTTCGAGTTACCCGCCGGCGCGCAGCATTTACTGGCTAATGAGTGGTGTCAGAACCAGGCCTTCGCATGGGGTGACAAGCTCTTGGCTGTGCAGGCCCATCCGGAAATGACCGAGCCACTGGTAGACCTCTGGTTGACCGAGGCCGGTCATCTGCTGGATGACAGTCAAGCCAGCCAACAGAGCCAGGCGTTTATCCGCCAAGACCTGTCCGCCCGAGTTGCCGCCCTCAACCGGGTGGCCGCAGGCTTCTATCAACATTGGTTGCGCTTGGCGTTTGATTAAAACCGGTCGGCTGGCTGCGGTTGCTGCGTGAACCACTAAGCAGTAACCGCAGCCAGTTGGTTAGCCGATAAAGCGGCTGAGGTTGGGCAAGATCAGCACTACTGCCGTGGCAAACATGATCAGGCTCGCTTGACGAACTTTCGCTAAATTTTGCATGTTTTACTGCCTTTTATTCTTATTGTGCCGAGCCGACTATCGGCGCGTACTGCGCGTTGATGTCGGCATCCAGCAACTGGCACTTTCGCAAAAACCATCCAAGCAGTGGCTTGTGACGGCACCCTACCTTTCAAACTCTAGGGGGCGAAAGCTCGCGGCCTTAGATGCGTTTGTCACAATAATTTGCGCTTTAGGAGTGAGTGGCTATCCATTGCACGTGCTCGTCCGCGCGAGTGCGCGGCCTAGACGTATTGCCGCGAATTATCTGGATGCCGCTCAGGGCATGACCATTGGTCTGAGCGCAGTGGTCAATGGGCCTGAGCATTTAGGTCATTGAGCCTTGCGCTGGTGCGGTTAAGGTAAGGCCACTCACCATCATCTGTGTTGGCCGTGGCCCACAGTACAACCCGACACCATCATTCGCGCAGATCAGAGGACGCCATGACCGAAGCATTCATTTTCGATGCGGTGCGCACGCCCCGCGGCAAAGGCAAAAAGGACGGCGCGTTGTACAGCGTCAAGCCCGTCGATTTGGTTGCCGGGCTGCTCAAGGCCTTGCAGGTGCGTAATGCGCTGGACACCAGCCAGGTCGATGACATCGTGCTTGGCTGCGTGACGCCAGTCGGTGATCAGGGGGCTGATATCGCCAAAACTGCGGCCTTGGTAGCGGATTGGGATGAGCAGGTGTCTGGCGTGCAGCTCAACCGTTTTTGCGCCTCTGGGCTGGAGGCGGTCAACTTGGCGGCCATGAAGGTGCGTTCGGGCTTTGAAGACCTGGTCGTCGCTGGCGGCGTCGAGTCGATGTCGCGTATCCCCATGGGCTCGGATGGCGGCGCCTGGGCGCTGGACCCGGCGACCAATATGTACACCCACTTTGTGCCGCAAGGCATAGGCGCAGACTTGATCGCCACGTTGGAAGGTTTTAGCCGTGAAGATGTCGACGCCTTCGCCCTGCGCTCACAGCAAAAAGCCGCCCGCGCCCGCGCCGATGGTTCTTTTAATAAGTCGCTGGTGCCGGTCACCGACCAGAACGGCATTCTGATTCTCGATCACGACGAGTTCATTCGCGCCGAGTCGACACAGCAAGGCTTGGGTTCGCTCAAGCCGAGCTTTGAAATGATGGGGCAGATGGGCTTCGACGCCAGCGCGCTGCGCAAGTATTCCCATGTCGAGAAGATCAATCACGTGCACACCCCGGGTAACAGTTCGGGCATCGTCGATGGCGCCGCACTGATGTTGATCGGCTCCGAAGCCAAGGGCCGCGAACTCGGCCTGAAGGCACGTGGCCGTATCGTCGCCACCGCCGTGACCAGTACCGACCCCACCATCATGCTCACCGGTCCCGCGCCGGCCAGCCGTAAGGCGCTGGCTAAAGCCGGGCTGAATGTAAATGACATCGATCTGTTTGAAGTCAACGAGGCCTTCGCCTCGGTGGTGATGAAGTTCATGAAGGAGATGGGCGTCAGCGAGGACAAGGTCAATGTCAACGGCGGCTCAATCGCCATGGGCCACCCGCTGGGCGCCACTGGCTGCGCCATTCTCGGCACGCTGCTGGATGAACTGGAAAGACGTAACTTGCGTTATGGCCTAGCGACCCTCTGTGTGGGTGGCGGTATGGGCATTGCCACCATTATCGAGCGTGTGTAGGAGCCAGCTTGCTGGCGATTTGTTTCGATCCTGATTACGAGCTAGTTCGCTCCTGCAGGTCAGACGGCACAAGAATTCACGGGAACAAAAAATGACTGACGCCATCCGTTACGAAAAAGGCCAGGACAATATCGTCGTTCTGACCATGGACATGCCCGGCCAAAGCGCCAACACAATGAACGCCGAATACCGCGTTGCTATGGGCCAAACAGTAGATCGTCTGGAAGCTGAGAAAGACTCGATTGCCGGGGTGATTCTGACCTCCGCAAAGAAGACCTTCTTCGCCGGCGGCGATCTGAATGAGCTGATCAAGGTCACCAAAGCCGACGCTGCGCAGTTTTACGCCATGATTTTGAATATCAAAGGCCAGCTGCGCCGCCTGGAGTGTCTGGGCAAGCCCGTGGTGGCCGCTATTAATGGTGCGGCGCTGGGCGGTGGCTGGGAAATCGCCTTGGCCTGCCACCATCGCATCGCGCTGGATAGCAGCAGCGTGCAGCTCGGTTTGCCGGAAGTAACTCTGGGCCTGCTGCCAGGCGGCGGCGGGATAGTGCGGATGGTGCGCATCCTCGGTCTGGAAAAGTCTCTGCCGTACCTGCTTGAAGGCAAGAAGATCCGTCCACAAGAGGCACTTAAGGCCGGTTTGATCGATGAGCTGGCTTCCGACTCGGACGAATTGCTCAACAAGGCGCGGGCCTGGATTCTGGCTAATCCTACGGCGCAGCAACCTTGGGACGTCAAAGGCTACAAAATTCCCGGCGGTACACCGTCAACGCCTGCGGTCGGGCAGATGTTGGCGATTGCACCCTCGGTGCTGCGGGACAAGACCAAGGGTTGCTTCCCTGCGCCGGAGAAAATCCTCAGCGCAGCGGTCGAGGGCGCCCAGGTCGATTTTGATACCGCGCAATTGATCGAGGCCCGCTACTTCACCGAGCTCACCACCGGCCAGGTGGCGAAGAACATGATTGGCACCTTCTGGTTTCAGCTCAATGAAATCAATGCCGGCGGCTCTCGCCCTAAAGGCTTCGCCCCTTATGTGACCAAAAAAGTTGGCGTGCTGGGTGCCGGCATGATGGGCGCGGGGATTGCCTATGTGTCTGCCGTGGCCGGTATAGAGGTGGTGCTGAAAGATCTGAGCATGGAAGGCGCCGAGAAAGGCAAAGCCTACTCGGCTAAGTTGCTCGATAAGAAAGTCAGCCGTGGCCATATGAGTGTAGAGAAGCGCGACAGCATTCTTGCGCGCATTCAGCCTACCGACAAAGACACCAGTTTTGCCGGCTGCGATCTGATCATCGAGGCAGTGTTCGAAGATCGTGATCTTAAAGCCAACGTTACAGCGGCGGCTGAGCGTTGCGCGCTAAGTGATGCGGTGATTGCGTCGAACACCTCAACATTGCCTATTACCGGCTTGGCTAGCGCGGTGCAGAAGCAAGACAAGTTCATTGGCCTGCACTTCTTCAGCCCGGTCGACAAAATGCCCTTGGTGGAGATCATCAAGGGCGAGTTGACCAGCGATGAAACCCTGGCACGTGGCTTTGACTACGTCATGCAGATCAAGAAGACCCCGATAGTGGTCAACGACAGCCGTGGCTTCTTCACCTCGCGGGTCTTCGGCACCTTCACTAATGAAGGCATTGCCATGCTCGGTGAAGGTGTTAATGCGGCAATGATCGAGAATGAGGCGCGCAAGGCCGGAATGCCGGTTGGCCCGTTGGCGATTTCAGATGAGGTGTCGATGAGTCTGATGAATCATATTCGTCAGCAAACCATTAAGGATCTGCAGGCTGAGGGTAAGCAGTTACCGACGCATCCGGCCTCCGCGGTGATTGAGTTGATGCTCAACGAGTACAAGCGCCCAGGTAAAGCCGCCAATGCAGGCTTCTACGACTATCCAGTTGGCGGCAAGAAACACCTGTGGCCTGAGCTAAAGACACGCTTCGAGAAAGCTGAGGCGCAAATCCCGCAAATCGATGTGCGCGACCGCATTCTGTTTATTCAGGCCATAGAAACAGTACGCTGCGTGGAGGAGGGCGTACTGCTATCAACTGCGGATGCCAACATTGGCTCTATTTTCGGTATTGGCTTTGCTGCCTGGAGTGGCGGCGCCCTGCAGTTCATTAACCAATATGGTCTGCAGGACTTTATCGCCCGCGCCCAATACCTGGCCGAGCAGTACGGCGAGCGCTTTGAGCCACCAGCCTTGTTGCTGGAGAAGGCTGCCAAGGGCCAGGTGTTCTAAGGCTTAGCGCCGCGTGTTCGTAGCTATATAGATACCTTCTATATAGCTACGGCGTGCGGATTGTAGCTCTGCTGTAATTAAGCCTTGACGTGTCAATCTGAGGGCCTATAATGCGCACCTCTTACG
>JAIERD010000046.1 GCA_019747155.1 Pseudomonadaceae bacterium | reverse complement strand
TTACAGCTCGTAAACTCCGCGTCCTCGCCTGTTTTTGCCTTGCCTAACCTTCGCTCGCTACGTTTTCACACAGCCTGAGCCAGTCCTGAATTATTCAGCATCAACCTACAGGTATATGCCGTGACCGCCACTAATCCGCTTCTGCAAGATTTCGACCTGCCGCCCTACTCCAGCATCCGTCCCGAGCATGTAGAGCCGGCCATTGATGTGATCCTCGCAGACAGCCGCGTGGCGTTGGCTGAGTTATTGACCAAACAATCGGGCATCCCGACCTGGGATGGTTTGGTGCTGGCGCTGGATGAGTTGGGTGCCCGTTTGGGCCGCGCCTGGAGTCCGGTCAGCCATTTGAACGCGGTGTGCAACAGCCTCGAGTTACGTGCGGCCTACGAGGCGTGTCTGCCGAAGCTGTCGCAATACTGGACCGAAATCGGTCAAAACAAGCCACTGTTCGAGGCCTATCAAGCGTTGGCCAACAGCCCGGCCGCCGCCGATTTTGAGCCGGCGCAAAGCACCATACTCAAGCATGCACTGCGCGATTTCCGTTTGTCCGGCATCGACTTGCCAGCGGCCGAGCAGCAACGCTACGGCGCGATTCAGATGAAGCTCTCGGAACTGACCAGCACCTTCTCCAACCAACTGCTGGACGCTACCCAGGCCTGGACCAAGCACATCACCAGTGAAGCTGAGTTGGCCGGCCTGACCGATTCGGCCAAGGCGCAAATGGTCCAGGCCGCCCAAGCTAAAGATCTCGACGGCTGGCTGATTAGCCTGGAGTTTCCCAGCTACTACGCGGTGATGACCTACGCCGACGATCGCGCCCTGCGCGAAGAGCTGTACGCCGCTTACTGCACTCGCGCCTCCGAGCAGGGGCCGAACGCCGGCCAGTTTGATAACGGCCCGTTGATGGTCGAGATTCTCGACCTGCGCCAAGAGTTGGCGCAATTGCTCGGTTTTGACAACTATGGTGAGTTGTCGCTGGCCAGCAAAATGGCCGACAGCAACGCCCAGGTGCTGAGCTTCTTGCGTGATCTGGGCCAGCGCGGCAAGCCGTTTGCCGTGCGTGATCTGGCCGAGCTACAGGCTTTTGCGGCCGAGCTGGGTTGCGCCGAGCTGCAAAGTTGGGACGCCGGTTACTACGCCGAGAAGATGCGCCAGCAGCGCTACAGCCTGTCCCAGGAAGAGGTGCGCGCCTGGTTCCCAATCGACAAGGTGCTGTCGGGCCTGTTTGCCATAGTTCAGCAGCTATACGGCATCGAAATTAAGGAGTTGTCCGGCTTCGACAGCTGGCATGCGGATGTGCGTCTGTTTCAAATCAGCGAGCAGGGTCAGCCGGTTGGGCGCTTCTTCTTCGACCTGTACGCGCGCGCTAACAAGCGCGGCGGCGCCTGGATGGACGGTGCTCGCGATCAGCGCCGCGCCGCCAATGGTGAGCTGATCAGCCCGGTGGCCAATTTGGTGTGTAACTTCACCCCGGCGGTGAATGGCCAGCCGGCGTTGCTGACCCATGATGAAGTCACCACCCTATTCCACGAGTTTGGCCACGGCCTGCATCACCTGTTGACCCGCGTCGAACAGGCCGGTGCCTCGGGCATCAATGGCGTGGCCTGGGATGCGGTCGAGTTGCCGAGCCAGTTTATGGAAAACTGGTGCTGGGAGCCCCAAGGTTTGGCGCTGATCTCCGGCCACTTCGAAACGGGCGAGCCACTGCCGCAAGACCTGCTGGACAAGATGCTGGCGGCGAAGAACTTCCAGTCCGGCATGCAGATGGTGCGTCAGGTCGAGCTGTCGTTGTTTGACTTCGAGCTGCACGCCAGTCACGGCGACGGTCGCAGCGTGCTGGAGGTGCTGGAAGCGATCCGCGCCGAGGTCTCGGTCATGCGTCCGCCGGCCTACAATCGCTTTGCCAACAGCTTCGCGCACATATTTGCCGGCGGTTACGCGGCCGGTTACTACAGCTACAAATGGGCGGAAGTATTGTCGGCCGATGCCTTCTCCAAGTTCGAAGAAGACGGCGTGCTCAACCCAGAAACCGGCCGAGCCTTTCGTGAGGCAATTCTGGCCCGTGGCGGCTCGCAAGAGCCGATGGCTTTGTTCGTGGCTTTCCGTGGTCGTGAGCCGAGCATTGACGCCCTGCTGCGCCACTGCGGCCTAAGTGAGGAGGCCGCATGAGCGACGCGACCAACGACAAGCCGGTAAAAGTCAGCAAGAAGCGCTTTATTGCCGGCGCCGTGTGCCCGGCCTGCAGCGAGCTGGACAAGGTGCAGATGTGGGATGTCGATGGCGTGCCGAACCGTGAGTGCGTTGCCTGTGGCTACGCCGACACTTTGAATGAGCAAGGCCAGTCGATCCCGAAAGAACTCGGCACCCGGGTCAATGTTGGCGAAGCAAAAAAACCGGCCGATCCCCAGGTGCAGGCGGTGCAGTTTTTCCCCAATCCCAAGCTGAAAAAACCGCAGTAACCAGCCGGCCGTCGAGCCAGGCGGCTGAGCGTGTCTTGTCGCTGTCAGCCGGCCTAGCTCGCCGCCCGTTGCTCTTGCCCCAGCGCCAACTCAACCCCGAGTTGGCGTGACAGGCATGGCCAGCTTTGCCAGGCCGCAACTACTTGTGGGTCGTCCAACTGTTGGCGGTAGGCCTCAAGCAGCTGTTGGTCAAAGTGCGCCGGGTTAAGCAGAGCCTCCACGGTTTGATGCACGGCTTCATCGAGCTGATTGGCAAAGCTTTCGCCGATCAGTTGATGGGCAATCAGGTTGGCGACCGTGGTGTCCAGCGGAATCAGCGGCTGGCCGAATTGGCCGATATACAGATCATTTACTTCCTCAACCAAACGATGGGCCAGATAGGCTTCATCGAGCAGGCCATCGAGGCCGTCGTGGCCGCTCATTAAGGCTGGCGGTTGCAAAAAATACTGTTCGGCTATTTTCAGCACCGGCTTTATCTGCGCCTCGATACCGGCTTTTTCGGCCACGGCATGGGCTGCATCCAGCAGCTCGGGCACCTGCGCTATGTAGGCGGCCACGAAGCGCGCCAGTACCCCACGGGCATCCTGGCTGGGTAACTGAATAGCTGGATGCAAGCGCGCGAGCTGGTTGTCTAGTTGCCGTGCGAGGAGACCGGTGGCGGCTTCGTGCTGATGGGCGCGGTCGATCAGTTGACGCAAAGCGGCGGTATTCATTAATGCTCCTAGTGGCTGGCGGCAGAGGTAAGCCAAGAACTCTAGTTGGTTTTGTCATTTAGCTAAGACCCAATTGTCATAACTTTGTAACTGTTATGCACGCACGAAATATCACTCAGCGGACGCGGTCAGCTCCGTTTTTGTGGTGGTCGGCATGGGTCGCCAAGAGAATTTTTAGACTGCGTTGTTATGTCGCAGTTGCTGGCTATACTCAAAACGCAACGCGCGACCTGATGACGTCTGACGGCGCTTTGTGGCTTTGGTAGTGCCAGTTGAACCTGGGGCATAGGTTTGGCGATTGTTGCCTTGGCTGTAAGCACCGCCGGCGGGATAACAAGAACGATAAGGGGAACCCGCAATGATGCAACGTCCACGAATTTGGGTGGGGCTACTGCTATGGGCTGTATTCAGCCAGGCGCAGGCGGCCTGGACTGTAAACATGGCCCCCGGCGCGACAGACGTTAGCCGCGCCGTGTTTGACTTACACATGATCACCTTCTGGATCTGCGTGGTCATCGGCGTGGTGGTGTTTGGCGCCATGTTCTGGTCGATGCTGATCCATCGGCGCTCGACCGGTCAGCAGCCAGCGCACTTCCATGAAAGCACTACGGTGGAAATCCTCTGGACGCTGATCCCGCTGGTAATCCTGGTGGTGATCGCGATTCCGGCGACCAAGACTCTGATTGATATTTACGACACCAGTGAGTCCGAGCTGGATATCCAGATCACCGGTTATCAGTGGAAATGGCACTACAAATACCTGGGCCAGGATGTGGAGTTCTTCAGCAACCTGGCCACCCCGCAAAGCCAAATCCATAACCAAGAACCCAAGTCTGAGAATTACCTGCTGGAGGTGGATAACCCGCTGGTGGTGCCGGTCGGTACCAAGGTGCGGTTTTTAATCACCGGCGCAGATGTCATCCACTCCTGGTGGGTGCCGGCGTTAGCGGTAAAAAAAGACGCCATTCCGGGCTTTGTTAACGAGTCCTGGACCCGCATCGACAAGCCCGGTCTCTACCGCGGCCAGTGCACCGAGTTGTGCGGCAAGGATCACGGCTTTATGCCGATCGTAGTCGATGCGCGGTCCAAAGAAGATTTCGCCAAGTGGCTGGCCGCGCGTAAAGACGAGGCCTTGCAGCTCAAAGAGTTGACCAGCAAAGAGTGGACCCGCGATGAGCTAATCGCCCGTGGCGACAAGGTTTACCACACCACTTGCGCGGCCTGTCACCAAGCCGAAGGTCAAGGCTTGCCGCCGATGTTCCCGGCGCTTAAAGGCTCGAAGATCGCCACCGGTTCGAAGGAAGGCCATTTGGGTATCGTCTTCAATGGCAAGCCGGGCACCGCCATGGCCGCCTTCGGCAAGCAGCTCTCGGAAGTCGATATCGCTGCGGTAATCACCTATGAACGCAACGCTTGGGGTAACGCCATGAACGACATGGTCACGCCTAAAGACGTGCTCGCCCTCAAGCAAGCTCAGGAGTAAGAACATGAGCGCAGTGATCGACTCCAGTCATAAAGGTCATGGTCATGCTGGGCATGATCACCATCACGGCCCAGCCAAAGGCTTGATGCGCTGGGTACTGACCACCAACCATAAAGACATCGGCACCATGTACCTGTGGTTCAGCTTTGCGATGTTTTTGCTCGGTGGCTCTTTTGCCATGGTGATTCGTGCCGAACTGTTCCAGCCCGGGCTGCAAATCGTCCAGCCGGAATTCTTCAACCAGATGACCACCATGCACGGCCTGATCATGGTCTTTGGTGCGGTGATGCCGGCGTTTGTTGGCCTGGCCAACTGGATGGTGCCGCTGATGATCGGCGCGCCAGACATGGCCTTGCCACGGATGAACAACTTCAGCTTCTGGCTGTTACCGGCGGCGTTCGGGATCATGATTTCGACGCTGTTCAGCCCAGGCGGTGGTCCGAACTTTGGCTGGACGTTTTACGCGCCGTTGTCGACTACCTACGCGCCAGAGAGCGTCACCTACTTCATTTTTGCTGTGCACTTGATGGGTATCAGTTCGATCATGGGCGGTATCAATATCATCGCCACCATTCTCAATTTACGTGCGCCGGGCATGACGTTGATGAAGATGCCGCTATTCGTCTGGACCTGGCTGATCACCGCCTTCTTGCTGATTGCGGTAATGCCGGTACTGGCCGGCTGCGTGACCATGATGCTGATGGATATTCACTTTGGTACCAGCTTCTTCAGCGCCGCCGGTGGTGGTGATCCGGTGCTGTTCCAGCATGTGTTCTGGTTCTTCGGCCACCCCGAGGTGTACATCATGATCCTGCCCGCCTTCGGTGCGGTCAGCGCGATCATTCCGGCCTTCTCGCGTAAGCCGTTGTTCGGTTACACCTCGATGGTTTATGCCACCTCAAGCATCGCTTTCCTGTCATTTATCGTTTGGGCCCACCATATGTTCGTGGTCGGTATCCCGCTGGTTGGCGAGCTGTTCTTTATGTACGCCACCATGCTGATCGCGGTACCCACCGGGGTGAAGGTGTTCAACTGGGCGGCGACCATGTGGCAAGGCTCGCTGACCTTTGAAACGCCGATGCTGTTCGCGGTGGCCTTCGTCATTCTGTTTACCATCGGTGGTTTCTCCGGGTTGATGCTGGCGATGGCGCCGGCGGATTATCAGTACCAGGACACCTACTTTGTGGTCGCGCATTTTCATTACGTGCTGGTGCCGGGGGCGATCTTCGGGATCTTCGCCTCGGTCTATTACTGGCTGCCGAAGTGGACCGGCAACATGTACGACGAGACCCTCGGCAAGCTGCATTTCTGGTTGTCGTTTGTCGGTATGAACCTGGCGTTCTTCCCGATGCACTTCGTCGGTTTGGCAGGCATGCCACGGCGGATTCCCGACTACAACTTGCAGTTTGCTGACTTCAATATGGTCTCCTCGATCGGCGCCTTTATGTTTGGCTCAACACAGTTGTTCTTCCTGTTCATCGTCATCAAGTGCATCCGTGGCGGCAAGCCCGCTGGTGATAAGCCTTGGGATGGCGCCGAAGGCTTGGAGTGGACGTTGCCATCACCAGCGCCTTATCACACCTTCCAAACTCCACCGGATGTGAAGTAAGGGCGCCGCTATGAGTGAAGCCTCGGCCAATCGTCGCCTGATCCAGCGCCTATTAGTGGTGGTGGTGGCGATGTTTGGTTTTGGCTTCGCGCTGGTGCCGATTTATGAGGTGATGTGCCAAGCGCTAGGGATCAATGGCAAGACCGCAGGCGTGGCCTACGAAGGTGTCCAGGTGGTGAACGAAGCCCGCGCGGTGCGGGTGCAGTTTCTGGCCACCAATTCGGCAGAGATGGTCTGGGAGTTTCGACCAAAAAATGATGAGTTGCTGGTGCATCCGGGGGCCGTTAACGAAATGTTATTTGTCGCCAGCAACCCCAGCAATCGCGTTATGACGGCGCAGGCAGTACCGAGTATCGCGCCATCAGTGGCCGCAGCGTATTTTCATAAAACCGAATGCTTTTGTTTTACCCAGCAAGTGTTACAGCCGGGGCAGCGGATCGAGATGCCAGTGCGTTTTATCGTCGACCGCGACTTACCTGAGGACGTGCATCACCTCACGCTGGCTTACACGCTGTTCGACATCACGGCGACTAAATCGCCTGCTGCAGTAGCAGGCCGATAAGGAGAACAACGATGGCAGATTACGAGCAGTACTACGTTCCCGCCCAAAGCAAATGGCCGATCATTGCCACCATTGGCATGGCCACCACCGTCTATGGTTTGGCCACCTGGTTCAACGACATGAGCGCCCAACGGGCCGAGTCGCACGGGCCGCTGATCTTTGCGATTGGCGGGCTGTTTCTGGCTTATATGCTGTTTGGCTGGTTCGGTATTGTGATCAAAGAGAGTCGCGCCGGCATGTACAGCGCGCAGATGGATCGCTCATTTCGTTGGGGCATGAGCTGGTTTATTTTCTCGGAAGTGATGTTCTTTGCGGCGTTCTTTGGCGCGCTGTTTTATGTGCGTACTTTCGCCGGGCCTTGGCTCGGTGGCGAGGGCGCCAAGGGCGTGAGCAATATGCTCTGGCCAAACTTCGAGTACGTTTGGCCGCTGTTGAATAGCCCCGACCCGAAGCTGTTTCCGGCGCCCAAAGAAATCATCAACCCTTGGCATCTGCCACTGATCAATACCATCTTGCTGGTCAGCTCCAGTTTCACCGTGACCTTTGCCCACCATGCGCTGAAACACGGCAAGCGCGGTTTGCTCAAGGCTTGGTTAGGCTTGACCATCTTGCTCGGCGCGACCTTTTTGGGCTTTCAGGCCACCGAATACATCGAGGCCTATCAGGAGTTGGGGCTGACCCTGGGTTCGGGTATCTACGGCTCGACGTTCTTTATGCTCACCGGCTTTCACGGTGCTCACGTGACGCTCGGCACCATCATGCTGAGCGTTATGTTCATCCGTATTTTGCGCGGGCATTTTGATGCCGAACAGCAGTTCGGTTTCGAGGCTGCCAGTTGGTACTGGCACTTTGTCGATGTGGTGTGGATCGGCTTGTTTGTCTTCGTTTACGTGCTTTGATCGACAGCCCCGGCAGCTGATTCAGCTGCCGGCTAAGGCGCTTACCACGGCGCGTGGGAAACCAACTGACCGCTGTAAAAGCCCCAACTAATCAGCGCCACCGTGAGTGCCGCGAGTATCACACGCACCGTGAGAGCATTTACCACTCGTGAGCCGCGACCCTCATCCTTGACTAGAAAGAACAGGCCGCTGAACAGACTGACCAAGGTGGCCAGCAACAAGATAACGATCGCCGCTTCAAGCATGAAGTAACTCCGGGGGGAGGGGTAATGCCTAGCAGTATAGCCAGCCACAAAACAATAATTTGGCCGCGCCGGTGAAACCCTTTCGGCCGGGTCTGCTGCCAAGCTTGCTGGTGCTGGCGTTGTTGCCGTTGTTGATCGGTCTGGGCTTTTGGCAGCTGGCGCGGGCCGAGCAAAAGCGTGAGTTGTTGAGCGCCCAAGAGGTTCGTCGACAAGCACCGCCGCAAGCGCTTGGCGAGCTGGAACTGAGCGCCGATCCGTCGTTTCGGCGGGTGTTTCTGCAAGGTCACTTCGATGTCGAGCACAGCATTTTGCTGGATAACCGCACCCGCGCCGGGCGCGCCGGCGTCGAGTTGCTACAACCTTTTTATGATCAAAGCAGTGGTCTTTGGCTGCTGGTCAATCGTGGCTGGTTGGCCTGGCCAGACCGGCGTAACGCGCCCATATTCACCACTCCAAGTGGTGTTGTGCAGTTGCAGGCCTGGGTCTATGTGCCGCTGGGTGAGAGTTTTCAGTTACAGCGCGATCAGCCCAGTAGCGCCTGGCCGCAATTACTCACGCGGGTTGATGCACCGGGCTTATGGCAGCAGTTGGGCCGTGGCGGTTGGCCTTATGAGCTACGGTTAGAGCCAGGCCCGGCGGCTTATCAAGTGGATTGGCCGGTGGTGGCGATGAGCCCTGCAAAACATCAGGGCTACGCCGTACAGTGGTTTGCTCTGGCCTTGGCGCTGTGCGTTTTGTTTGTTTATTTCGGCTTTAACTCAACCGCTAACAACCCTCCAAGGAAGCGCAGTGATGGATGCAGTGATCCCCAAGTCTGAGCTAAACCCGCGTCGCGGGCGTTTGCAGTTGCTGCTGATCTTGGCTGCGACGATCGGCCCAATACTGCTGGCGACAGCCATGTACAAATGGCAGTTCTGGGTGCCGGATTCACGCAGTTATCACGGCGAGTTGCTGGGCGCTGGGCAAAACCGCAGTGAGTTAGGGGTGACGGCGCAAGATGACAGCCGCTGGCAGTTGCTGGTGACCGCCCCTGAAGATTGCGCGGCCGATTGCCAGCAATTGGTCTATCTGGCCCGGCAGATTCAAATTGGTCTGGGTCGCGAGTCTTCGCGCGCCAGCCATGCACTGGCCAGCGCCGCACCGCTGAGCGAGGCCTACCAAGCGCAATTACAGCGCGAATACCCGCAGCTGGGACGCTTTGCGCTGGAGCGTCAGCGTTACGATCAACTGCTCAAAGGCAATCCGGCGGTACAGCTGTGGATTATCGATCCGCACGGCAATCTGGTGCTGCGTTATGACGCCAACGCCGATGGTAAGCAGGTACTGACTGACCTGCGGCTGCTGCTAAAACTGTCGAATATCGGTTAAACGCAGACTTCAAGGAGTACCCATGGCCAAACCCGGATATCGCCTCGCCCTAGTCGCCACCTGCCTGGCCCTGCTGGTGGTGCTGCTCGGCGCCTATACCCGGCTAACCCACGCCGGTTTGGGCTGCCCGGACTGGCCGGGTTGCTATGGCTTTATCAGCGTGCCGCAAACCGAGACACAACTGGCCCATGCCGAATTAAATTATCCACTGGCGCCGGTGGAGGCGCAGAAGGGCTGGAGCGAGATGATTCATCGCTATTTTGCCGGCAGTCTCGGGCTGTTGATTGTGGCGTTGGCGCTTGTATCACTGCGCAACCGAGCGCTGCCTGAGCAGCCGCTGAAACTGCCACTGTTGCTGGTTGCGGTAGTCATCGCCCAGGCGGCTTTTGGCATGTGGACGGTCACCCTGAAACTCTGGCCGCAAGTGGTCACGGCGCACCTGCTCGGTGGCTTTACCACCCTGAGCCTACTGCTGTTAATGAGCTTGCGCTTGTCGGGGCGCTGGCCAGCGCTAACCGATGTGCCAGCTGGCTTGCGCCGTCTGGCAGCGCTTAGCTTGCTGCTGGTAATTGGTCAAATCGCCCTCGGTGGCTGGGTCAGCAGTAACTATGCGGCGGTGGCCTGTATCGATTTGCCGACCTGTCATGGCCAGCTGTGGCCGGCGATGGACTTTGCCAATGGTTTTCACCTGAGCCAGCACATCGGTCCGAACTACCTCGGCGGGCAACTCGACAGTGACGCGCGCACCGCCATCCATATGAGCCACAGACTCGGTGCGCTGCTGGTGACATTGGCGTTGCTGGCGCTTGCCTGGCGGCTGCGCGCCGAGGGCTTAAGTAAATTGGCTGGCTTGCTGCTGCTGGCGCTGACGCTGCAAATCAGCCTCGGTATTAGCAACGTCTTGCTGCATTTACCGCTGCCGGTGGCGGTGGCCCATAACGCCGGCGGCGCTGCCTTGCTGCTGACGCTGGTACTGATTAATTACCGGCTGCGCGCGCCGGTTCATGCGCGGCAAAGTAGTTTCGCCACGGTGGCTACTCAGGGGGCGATGTAAGTCAGCAGGCACACAGGGTTAAGCACGGGGCACAGGCGTTAGGCCTTACCCCGTTATCGAATAACAATAAGGAGACAGCTTATGGCCACTGTATTAACCGAACGCCACAGCCAAGCGCTCTGGCGCGACTACCTGGAGCTGACCAAGCCGAAGGTGGTGGTGCTGATGTTGATCACATCCTTGGTTGGCATGTTCCTCGCCACCCGCGCCGGGGTGCCATGGTCGATACTGATTTTTGGCAACCTGGGTATCGCCTTCTGCGCCGGCGGTGCAGCGGCGGTTAACCATGTGGTCGACCGCCGCATCGATGCGGTCATGGCTCGTACTCACAAGCGGCCACTGGCCGAAGGGCGAGTGTCGCCGGCAGCTGCGCTGACCTTTGCGATGCTGCTTTCGGTCGGTGGGCTGGCAATTTTGTTGGCCTTTACCAATCAGCTGACTGCTTGGCTGACGCTCGCCTCGTTACTCGGTTATGCGGTGCTCTATACCGGCTTCTTAAAGCGCGCCACGCCGCAAAATATCGTTATCGGTGGCCTAGCTGGCGCCGCTCCGCCGCTGCTTGGCTGGGTCGCGGTGACGGGTCATGTCAGCGCCGAACCGTTGTTGTTGGTGCTGATTATCTTTGCCTGGACGCCGCCGCATTTCTGGGCGCTGGCCATCCATCGCAAAGAGGAATACGCCAAGGTCGACATTCCGATGCTGCCGGTGACCCACGGCGAGCACTACACCAAAGTTCACATTTTGCTCTACACCTGCGTGATGTTCGCCGTTACCCTGCTGCCCTACACCATTCACATGAGCGGTTTGCTCTACCTGGTATGCGCCGTTGGCCTGGGTGCGCGGTTTTTGCACTGGGCCTGGGTGCTGTACCGTGACAGCAAACCGCACGCGGCGATCAACACCTTCAAGTACAGTATTTGGTACTTGTTCTCGCTGTTTATCGCTTTACTAGTCGACCACTACTTACTGCTGAGCCTATGAAGCAGCCCTCAAAGTGGCTGCGCTCGGCCATGCGGCGTTAGAAATGGCTTCGGGATGCTCATTTACGGCAAGTAAACTCCGCTCCCTCAGTCATTTCTGCCTTGCCTGACCTTCGCTCGCCGACTTTGAGGATTGCTTCAATGACACGTATCCAAACAACCGTATTTATCCTGGTCGCCGTGGTGGCGCTGGTGCTTGGCCTGACGGTCAACAAGGTGCTGACAAACTCAGGCAGGGCCGACCCGGCGATATTGCTGGATGCTGGGATTGTCTTGCTGCCACAAAGCCGTGGCTTGCCTTCATTGACCTTGACCAATCAAGACGGCCAGCCGGTGGTGGTTGATCAACTCAAGGGTAAATGGAGCTTTTTGTTTTTTGGCTACACCTTCTGTCCGGACATCTGCCCAACCACCCTTGCCCAGCTGCGCGAGTTGAAAGCCTTGTTGCCTGAGGAGGCGCGCAACAACCTGCAAATCATCTTCGTCAGCGTCGATCCGCGCCGCGATACACCGGCACAGATCAAGCAATACCTCAGCTATTTCGATCCCGGCTTTCAAGGCTTAACCGGCGATGAAGCGACCCTGCAGAAGTTCGCCAATGGCGTCAGCATTCCGTTTATTCCCGCCGACACCAGTAAAGAAAACTACACCGTCGACCACAGCGGCAATCTGGTCATCCTCGGCCCGGATGGTCGTCAGCAGGGTTTTATCCGCGCACCACTGAACAATCAAAAACTTAAAGAACAGTTGCCCGGTTTACTCAAAGAGCAAGGCTAAGGGCTGCGCTGCAGCGGCTTGCCGGGTTGTCGCCAGTTGTTGGCTGCCGCCCCTGAAACTGCTCAATAAGCGCCAGCGTTCGCCCACGCTAGCTGGCGTGGCGGGCCAGCTTATCCAGGTACATTTGTCGATCCGCTTCTTCCAACAGTTTGGCCATTTCCGGCTCGGTCGTACCTGGTATGGCGATGCCGATGCTGGTGCCGACGTGTAAGCGCTGTTCGGCAATCTCAAAGGGCGCCTGCATGGCCGCTTGCAGGCGCAGCTTCAACTCTTGCGCCTGGCTGGCCGATTGGCCGATGGCGAGGATAATAAATTCATCGCCACCCAGACGCGCGACGATATCGCTGTCTCGGCAGCATCGGCGCAGACGTGCGGCGACTAGGCGCAATAGTTCATCACCACAGTGATGGCCGTAGTTGTCATTGATCGGTTTAAAGTGATCGAGGTCGAGGAACAGCAGCGCAAAAACTTGGCTGGTATCGCGCCGAAAGCAGGCACAGGCGTGCTGCACGTAGGGCATCAAGGCGGCTCTGTTCAACAGACCGGTCAGGTTGTCATGGGCGGCTTGGTGGAGAATTTCGGCGTCGCTGCGTTTGCGTTCGCTGATGTTGCGGGCGATGGCATACAGCATCGAACTATCGGCGGGTGGCGTCGGCACGCACCAAGCCAGCCATACATAACTGCCGTCTTTGCAGCGGTAACGGTTTTCAAAGTTGAGGCAGTCAGCACCTATGGCCAGCTTGGCCAGTTCTTTGAGTGTGGAATGCATATCATCGGGGTGAACAAAATAGATTAAAGGCTGCTGCAGTAACTCTTCTTTGGCATAGCCGAGCAGGCGCAAGAAGGCTGGATTCACGTCAAGGAAATAGCCGTGCAGGTTGGCGATGCAGAGCTGATCGAGCGACAACTCAAAAAAATTCTGCCATTGCTGTACCTGCTGACGCGTCTCGCTCAGCTCTTTGCTCAAGTCGTTGTTGGTGGCGTCCATAGCCCCGGCCAGCTGCTCAAGCGCGGCGACATGCTTATGCAATTGTTCGTATTTAATTGCGTCGCTGCGCAATAAATCGAGCGTGGCATGGATGAGCTGAAGCTCTTGCATACGACCCCACGTACCGACGGCTGGAGTTTTTTGATCATGCCCTGCGTCAATTTTTACCAGCACAGGGCGCTCGCCAAGCTCGCGGCGTATCCGCAGTCGGCGTCCTGTCAGTGTAGGTGAGATAACCAGCGCTGACGCCGCGCGAGTCCAGCGCAGATGTACGGTGCAAGCCGCGAAATACATACAAAAAAGCCCGCTCAATTGAGCGGGCTTTGGCGTTGTGGCACAGACAATCAGCAATCAGAACGCCGGTACTACCGCGCCGTGGTACTTCT
>JAIERD010000242.1 GCA_019747155.1 Pseudomonadaceae bacterium | reverse complement strand
CTTGGCGATTTGCTCGATGGGCACGCCGCGCCAATAGGCCCAGCGCAGCCGCCACATGAGAAAAATAGTCCGCCAGAGTCCACGGGTTTCCCAGCGCCGTCCCGAGGTGGTCAGGCGCTCGCGGATGCAGGCCGGCTGGCTGATGGTGCGCAGGCGCGAGGTCAACTCGACATCCTCCATTAGCGGCAGATCGGCAAAGCCGCCCAGCGACTCGAAGGTGCTGCGCAACACAAAAATACCCTGATCGCCGGTGGCGATGCCGGTCAGCCGGGAGCGCCAGTTGATCAGCTGCGCCACCAGTTTCAGCAGCCAAGGCCGGCCACTGATGCGCAAGTCGAAGCGCCCCCAGCAGTGTTGACCATCAGCCAGAACGGCGCTAATCAACGCATCGGCCTGCTCCGGCAACTGGGTGTCGGCATGCACAAACCACAGCACCTCGCCCGTCGCGAGCGCTGCGCCAGCGTTCATTTGCCGGGCGCGGCCACGGGGGGCCGGCAGCCATTGGGCGAGATCGGCCAGCAGTCCGGGGGAACCGTCGGTGCTACCGCCGTCGGCCACTAGCAGTTGCGCGCCACGCTCGCGCAGGGGCGCTAGTTGGGCCAATAACGCCGGCAAGTTGGCCGCTTCATTGAGCGCCGGGATGATGATGCTGAGGTTCATGACCAGAGCTTCATTGCGTGCGATTCAAGCGCCAGTCATAGTCGAGAAACTCAATCTCGATCTGCCCATCAAGCAGTTGCTCGCGCTGAGCTTGAGTCAGGCCCAAGGCGTTGGCCTGGGCGGCCAGATAATCGGCCAGACTTTGGCCATTGAGTTCAAAGTCCTCGCGATACCATTTGAAAATGCTCGACACCTGCAAGCTCTCGCCACTTAAGCGATTGCGACTGCGATCGGCAAGGAAATGCTGCTGGGCATCGTTAAGCTGCTGCTCAAGCGTTGCTCCGCTGTAAGCCTCGGCCTGCAACGCCGGGCAGCCAATGCTGGCGCAGTTGAGGGCGAAGTGGACACGCGGTTCCTGATAGCCGTGCTCGCCACGAATCAACTGATGCTCAAGCTCATCGAGGCTGCGTGTCTTACCCAGCAGATTAATAAACTGCTGCTTCCAGGGTGATTGAAACAGACTGCCGAGGTCTTTAATCGAGTCGATCTGTGGGTCGCCACTGAGCACAAATTCGACTGTCCAGGCGTTGTAGGCATTGATCAACAAGGCCAACTGATCGGCTTTCGACCAACTGGCGAACAGCTTGGGTTTCACGGCGGCAATGGCGGCCAAATATTCACGCAGCTGCGCCCGCTCGGCCAACATACCGGCGTAGTCGACTTGCGTGGCATTGCCGCCGTCCAGTAGCCGCACATGGCGCTGCAACAGGCCATCCCATTGGGCATTATCCAGCCCCGCCGCCGGGGCAACAGTTACGATAGACAGCAGCGCCAAGGCGCAAGTCAGTGAGCGAAACAACTTCATAAACGACCTCAAATTTTGCAGTTCAGTGAAAAACAGGGCCCAGCAGTGCGACGACTAAACCCCGTGCATGGCCGCGAAGGCCTGTTGCAAGTCGGCGAGTAAATCGGCCGGGTCTTCCAGGCCAATATGCAGGCGGGCCATCACCTTGTCCTGCCAGCGCGCGGCGGTCACGCTGCGCAACTTGGCGGGTTTTACCGGGATCATCAGGCTTTCATAACCGCCCCAGCTAAAGCCAATGCCAAACAAGCGAGTGGCATCGATCAGCCGATCGACCTGTGCGGCGCTGATGTTTGGGGCAAACACCAGGCCCATCAGGCCGTTGGCATAGCGCGGATTACAGTCGCGCAACCAGAGTGCATGTCCCTCGGCGCCGGGCAACGGCGGATAGAGCACCTGCGCCACTTCGGGCCGGGCACTTAACCACTGCGCAACTTGCGCGGCATTTTGTTGGTGCACGTTCAAGCGTGCAGCCAAGGTGCGCAGGCCGCGCAAGGCTAAATAAGCATCATCAGCGCTGATCGACATGCCCAGCTCGCGATGGCCCTGGTGTAACCGCGCCGCCAGCGCTTGGCCGCACATGATCGCCCCAAGCAGCACATCGGAATGCCCGACTATGTATTTGGTTGCGGCGTGCACCGACACGTCCACTCCCAATTCAAACACCTGCCAACCCAGCGGTGTGGCCCAGGTGCAGTCGGCCACCAACAGCGCGCCATGCTCGTGGGCAGCAGCCGCCAAGGCCGGTAGATCCTGCATTTCAAAAGTCAGCGAGCCGGCCGATTCGGCAAACACCACGCGGGTATTGGCCTGCATCAGCGCCTGAATGCCGGCGCCCAGCAGCGGGTCGTAGTAACTGGTGTGAATGCCCATGCGCGCCAGCAAGCCATCGCAAAAATCGCGAGTTGGCTGGTAGCAACTGTCGGTCATCAGCAAATGATCGCCAGTTTTTAGCAGGGTCAGTAAGGTCGTGGTAATCGCCGACAACCCAGAAGGGGTGAGCATGCACGCCGCCGCCCCTTCGATGGCGCACAGCGCATCCTCCAGCGCCTGGGTGGTGGGCGTGCCATGCCGCCCATAGGTACGGCGGCTACCGGCGGCGGCTTTCAGCTCGGCGGTGTTTGCAAATAGCAAGGTTGAGGCGCGCACGACCGGCACATTGACCGGCCCGTAGCAGGCCTTGTTGGCGCGACCGCTGTGGGCCAGGCGCGTGGCCGGATGATCGCTGGAGTTATCGCTCATGGTAAATTCACGCCTGCCTACAAAAACCCCACGCTAGAGGAAAAGCCCTGGATTGAATAGTCCGCCCTTGGCTGCTGGCTAAATCCCCGGCACAGTAGCTCTATGTAGGAGGGGCTTTAGCCGCGACTGGCGTACCACAAGGCGCACTGAAACACCGCAAAGCATCGCGGCAAAAGCCCCTCCCACGAGATATGTGGCGTTCAACCCGTCGTGTACATAGCCTTAAATTTGCCCAGCTGTTGTAACGCCCCGCGCCGTTTGACATCCAATAGGCAGATTGCCGGAGAACCACCCATGCACCCGACCCTGCCGCTCCTGAATGCCTTGCACTTCCCCAGTCTGCGCCGTGGCGCATTGGAAGCCTTGCAGGTCAATCTGACCTATCGCTGCAACCAGCGCTGTCTGCATTGCCATGTGAATGCCGGGCCGACCCGCACCGAGGCGATGACCGATGAGAGCCTAGCGCTGCTCATGCAAGTGCTCGACAGCCATGCAGTGCAGACCCTTGACTTAACCGGCGGCGCACCGGAGTTGCACCCGCGCTTTCGCGAGCTGGTGGTGCATGCCCGCAGCGAAGGGATACGGGTGATTGACCGCTGCAACCTGACGATTTTAAGCGAGCCAGGCCAGGAAGATTTGGCCCAATTTCTGGCGGCGCAAAGGGTTGAAATCAGTGCCTCAATGCCCTGTTATTCCCGTGAATTGGTAGACCGTCAGCGCGGCGATGGGGTGTTCGAAGCCAGCATTGCCGGGCTGCGCCAACTGAATGCCCTGGGTTATGGGGTAGAAGGCTCGGGTCTGGTGCTGAACCTGGTCTACAACCCTCAAGGGCCGAGCCTGCCACCACCGCAGGCGGCGTTGGAAGTCGATTTCAAAACCCATTTATTTGAGGATTTCGGCATTCTGTTCAACCACTTGCTGACCGTCACCAATCAGCCGATTGCGCGTTTTGGCAGCACCTTAGTCAGCAAGGGCCAGTTCAACGATTACATGGCGTTACTGCGCAGCAGTTACCGCGCCGACAACCTCAAAACCGTGATGTGCCGCTCGCTGGTCAGCGTCGACTGGCAAGGTTATCTATACGACTGCGATTTCAATCAGATGCTCGAACTTAACCTCGAACTGGCCGCGCCCAATATGCTGGCCCGCGACCGTGCGCACCTGAGCGACTTGCTCAACCGCAGCATTGACGGCAACCCGATAGTCACCCGCGACCACTGTTACGCCTGCACCGCCGGCCAGGGTTCCAGTTGCGCAGGAGCCTTGGCTTGAACCCATAAATTTAGGGTTACACCAGTTATGGGCTGGACGCAAAACGTAGGGTGGGCTTCAGCCTGTCAAGGTCTTGATTCAGCAGCGGTGGGCTAAAGCCCACCCTACGAGTTGCACTCAACACCTAACCAGTACCGAACCATGAAAAATCTCGTCTGGCCTATCCCAGCAGCATCGACTCAACTCAGGAATCACCACCCCATGACTCTGCGTAAAAGCCTGCTACTTGGCCTCCTCGTGCTACTGATCGCCGGCTTCTTCGCCCTGGATCTGGGCCACTACCTGACACTGGCCAGCCTCAAGGCACAACAAGCTGCATTGCAAACGCAGGTGGCCGCCGACCCATTGCTGGCGGCGGCGGCCTTCTTTGCGCTGTATGTGGCGGTTACCGGCCTGTCTCTGCCCGGTGCCAGCCTGATGACCCTGGTGGCCGGCGCCTTGTTCGGCCTGTGGCAGGGTTTGTTGATTGTCTCTTTCGCCTCGACCCTAGGCGCCGTGCTGTCGATGTTCAGCAGCCGTTTTTTGCTACAAGACTGGGTGCAACGACGCTTCGGTAAGCGCCTGGCCGGCATCGAAGCCGGGCTGGCGCGCGACGGCGCGTTTTACCTGTTCGCCCTGCGCCTGGTGCCGGCCTTCCCGTTCTTCCTGATCAACCTGGCCATGGGCCTGACCAAGCTGCCAGCGCGGACCTTTTGGTGGGTCAGCCAGATCGGCATGCTGCCCGGCACCCTGGTGTATGTGAATGCCGGGCGCGAACTGGGCCAGCTGGACTCGTTAAGCGGGATTCTATCGCCCAGCCTGCTTGGCGCCTTTGCCCTGCTGGGGCTGTTTCCACTGCTGGCGCGCAAGCTGCTAGACCGCTTGCAAGCCCGCCGGGTCTATCAAGGCTGGAGCAAACCAAAACAGTTCGAGCGCAATCTGCTGGTGATTGGCGGTGGCAGTGCCGGCTTGGTCAGCGCCTACATTGCTGCGGCAGTCAAAGCCGAAGTCAGTTTGATCGAAAAACACCAACTGGGCGGCGACTGTTTAAACACCGGCTGCGTGCCCTCCAAGGCGCTGATTCGTTCGGCCAAATTCGCTCACGAGCTGAAAAAAGCCGAGCAGCTTGGTTTTCAGCCGGTCCAGGCCGAGGTGGATTTTGCTGCGGTTATGCAGCGGGTGCAGCGGGTCATCACGACCATCGAACCCCATGATTCGTCCGAGCGTTACACCGAGTTGGGCGTGCAGGTGATTGCCGGCGCGGCGCAAATCACCTCACCCTGGACGGTCGAAGTCAACGGCCAAACCCTGCGCAGCCGCGCCATTATTATCGCCAGCGGCGCGCGCCCTTTAGTGCCGAACATTCCTGGACTGGAGCTGATCAACCCGTTGACCTCGGATAACGTTTGGGCTTTGCGCGAGCGTCCCGAGCGTTTGCTGGTGCTCGGCGGCGGGCCTATCGGCTGCGAACTGAGCCAAGCCTTCCAGCGCCTCGGCTGCCAAGTCACCCAAGTGGAGATGACCGAGCGCCTGCTGATCCGCGAAGACCTGGATGCCAGCAGTTTGGTGATGGACAGCCTGCGCGCCGATGGCGTCGATCTGCGCCTGCAACACCGCGCCCTGCGGGTTGAGGTGGTGGATGGCGAGCGGCGGCTGATCTGCCTGAACCTGGCCGACAACACTGAAGTGACCCTGGTGTTTGATCAACTGCTACTGGCGCTGGGCCGGGTAGCTAACACCAGCGGCATGGGCTTGGAAAACCTCGACCTGAAGCTGCGCGCCAATGGCACGGTGGAGACGGACCAGTACCTGGCCACCCGTTTCCCGAATATTTATGCCTGCGGCGATGTCACCGGGCCCTATCAGTTCACCCACGTGGCGGCCCATCAGGCTTGGTACGCGGCGGTGAATGCGCTGTTTGGCGACTTCAAACGCTTCAAGGTCGATTACCGGGTCATTCCCTGGGCAACTTTTACCGACCCGGAAGTCGCCCGCGTCGGCCTCAACGAGCAAGACGCCCAAGCGCAGAACATTGCCTATGAAGTGACCTGCTACGGCATCGATGATCTGGACCGGGCCATCGCCGACGAGGCCGCCCATGGCTTTGTCAAAGTGCTGACCGTGCCTGGCAAAGACCAGATCCTCGGCGCCTGCATAGTCGGTGAGCACGCCGCCGACTTGCTGACCGAATACGTGCTGGCGATGAAGCACAACCTGGGCATGAACAAGCTGCTCGGCACCATCCACACCTACCCAACCCTGGCCGAGGCTAATAAATACGCCGCTGGCAACTGGAAACGCGCCCATGCCCCACAAGAGCTGCTGCGCTGGGTGCGCAAGTTCCATCTGTGGCGACTGCGTTGAGCCAGCAGCCCATGGGCGAGCACTTCGAACTGTTGCTGGCCGGTGCCGGTCATGCCCATCTGGGTGTGCTGCGCCAGTGGGCCGTTAAACCGCAGAGCCGCCCAATCGGGCGGATTGGCCTGCTCAGCGCCGATGCTCACGCCTGGTACTCAGGCATGCTGCCGGGGCTGCTGAGCGGACGTTATGCACTGGAGCAATGCAGGATTGGCTTGGCCAAGCTCTGCGCCAAGGCTGGGGTTGAGCTGCTGTTGGGGCAGGCCTGCGGCCTCGACCCAAAAAACCAGCAACTGCAATTGAGCGATGGCCGGCAACTGCAATATGACTATTTATCGCTCAACCTTGGCTCCCTGCCGCAGGCGCCCAAGCAGTACGGCAGCGGTCTGGAACTGCTGCCAGTCAAACCCTTCAGTGCCTTTATTACCCGCTGGCAGCACTGGCAACAGCAGCCGCAACCCCTGGCAATCCTCGGTGGCGGCGCCGCCGGGGTGGAGTTGGCTCTGGCCTTGGCGGCGCAATTGCCGGCCGTTACTTTGCTCAACGCCGGTGAGTTGCTAAGCGGCCATCCAGCGACCTTGCGTCAACGGGCCTTGACTCATTTGGCCAAAGCCGGGGTGATGGTGCAGGAGCACTGCCGCGTCAATGAGGTACTCGATCAACACCTGCTAAGCGCTGGCCGGGTGGTGTGGCGCGGCGGCCGGGCGCTTGTCGCCAGCGGTGCCAGCGCCCTGCCCTGGCTACAAGCCAGCGGTTTAGCCTGCGACAACCAAGGCTTTGTCAGCATCACGGCCAGCCTGCAAAGCAGCTCCCACCCCACTGTATTCGCGGTCGGCGACTGCGCAAGCCTCGCCCATACGCCGCACAATGGCGTCTATGCCGTGCGCCAAGGGCCGGTGTTGGCCCTCAACCTAGCGGCGCTGATCGAGCAACGTCCGCTGACTATGTACCAGCCGCAACGCCGTGCTTTGGCCCTATTGGCCACCGGCGATGGCGGCGCACTGGCCAGCTGGGCCGGGTTAACCTTTGAGGGCCAGCTGCTTGGCCGCTGGAAAGATCACCTTGATCAAAGCTTTATGCGTCGCCATGGAGGCATCTAATCCTGCCCCAATCGCAAGGCTATGTACCAGTTACATGCTGCGACCGTTGGTAACTGTAAGAATGCAACCCTGTAGGAGCGAGCTTGCTCGCGATGCTTGTGCCGTAAGCCATGCCATCAGGTAGCCTGATCGCCAGCAAGCTGGCTCCTACAAAGGACTGTGCGCATCTACAACACGTAACTGGGACAGAGCCAATCGCAAGCTGTCCGATTTTTTGAATGAGGCGCCCCATGCTTGAATCCGTGCAGAACTACTACGGCAAGATCCTGCAGCACAGCGATGACCTGAAAACCAGCGCCTGCTGCGATGTCTCCAATATGCCGCAATGGCTCAAGCCCTTGCTGAGCAAGGTGCATGAGCAAGTTAGCGCCCGTTATTACGGCTGCGGCCTGGTGGCTCCGGCACTGCTTGAGGGCGCGCGGGTGCTGGACTTAGGCAGCGGCTCGGGGCGCGACTGTTACTTGCTGGCGCAATTGGTCGGTGCCCAAGGCCGGGTGGTCGGGGTCGATATGACCGTCGAGCAACTGGAGGTGGCGCGCGCCTATCTGGCCTACCACGCCGAGCAATTTGGCTATGCCAATGTCGAGTTCCATCAGGGCTATATCGAGAACCTGGACGCCTTGGGGTTTGCCGATGAGAGCTTCGATGTGATCATTTCCAACTGCGTGATCAACCTCTCGCCAGACAAAGACAGCGTGCTGCGCGAGGCCTATCGGCTGCTGAAAAAAGGCGGCGAACTGTACTTCTCCGACGTCTACGCCGACCGCCGCCTACCGGCCGCACTGCGCGAAGACGAGGTGTTGTATGGCGAATGCCTGGGCGGGGCGCTGTATTGGAACGACTTTCACAACCTGGCCAAACGCCACGGCTTTGCCGACCCGCGCCTGGTGGAAGACCTGCCGATCAGCATCACTGACCCACGGATTGCCGCCAAGCTGGGCAACGCCCGGTTCTATTCGGCCACCTACCGGCTATTCAAACTCGACGACTTGGAGCCGGCCTGCGAAGACCACGGCCAGGCGGTGATCTATAACGGCGGCATTGCCAACGCCGAACACAGCTTTGTCCTCGACAAACACCACCACATCGAAACCGGTCGGGTGTTTCCGGTGTGCGGCAACACCTGGCGCATGCTGCACGGCAGCCGCTTTGCGCCCTATTTCACCTTTATCGGTGACTTCAGCCAGCACTTTGGGATCTTCCAAGGCTGTGGCTCGGTGCTGCCCTATGACCAGTCGGCCAGCAGCGGCGACTCGGCGCCGTGCTGCTAATAACTATGCAATTCTCTGCGGCACTGCCTTGTGAGACTCAGCCATGAAAGTTCTATTTCTATGCACCGCCAACAGTTGCCGCAGCATTCTCAGTGAGGCGATGTTTAATCATTTGGCGCCCGCCGGCATGCGTGCCTACAGCGCCGGCAGCCAGCCCAGCGGTGTGGTCAATCCGTTAAGCCTGCAGGTGCTGACCAACGCCGGCATCGACACCCAGGGTTTGGCCAGCAAAGCCTGCGATGCACACCGCGAACTGGCCCCGGACTTTGTCATCAGCGTCTGCGGCAACGCCGCCAAGCAAGAATGCCCGGCCTATTTCGGCAATGCCACGCGATTGCATTGGGGCCTGGATGATCCCTCGGAGGTAAGCGGCGATGCAGCGCAAGTCAGCGCCGCCTTCGCCAGCACCCTGGCGCAGATCCAACGGCGGCTGCAGCTATTTATCGATTTACCCTTCGCCCAACTGCAACCCGCACAACTGCAACGTGAGCTCGCCAAGATCGGCACCTTGGCTTAGCGCGTAAGGTAGGCTTCTGCCCATTAAGTCCGTGGCGTATTGATGCGGTGGGCTGAAGCCCATCCTACAAAATAGTGCTTCAAGCCATAACCTGTAGAGTGCCTAAAACACGCGTTCAAGCGGCTATCCGCTGGCCAATCGACAAACTTTGCCGCCAAGGCTTGCCGCCCGCCGGTGCCTTGCTGCTATGATCTGGCCGCGCTTTAGCCTAATAAAAATAACCTAGCGGAGCACTCAATTGCCTCTTTCCGGCGCCCAACGTTGGCTTCTACCTCGCGCTCCCAGTCTTCTCGCCGTACTGATCATTGTACTTATGAGCGCCAGTCTGGCCTGGCAAAGCCTTGGCTGGCGGCGTCTGCTGCAAGCCCCAACCGCCACTGTCAGCAGCCAAAATCAGCCAACCGTCGGCCCCGCGCAAGTCTCACTGCTGCCGCTGTTTGCCAGTGCTAGTTCAGTCGAAAGCACCAGTGCCCCCAACACCAATTTGCGCCTGACCCTGCTGGGCAGCTTTGTGCATGCCGACCCCGCGCGCTCCAGCGCCATCATTGCCCTGGAAGGCAGCAAGGCCAAACGCTACCTGATCGGCAGTCAACTCAGCGAGGGTGTCGTGCTGCATGCGGTCTATCGCGACCGGGTCGAACTCAAACGTAACGGTCGCCTGGAAACCCTGGCATTTAAGCAGCGCTCAGCACTGGCCAGCAGTCAAAACCAAGCAGAGCCGCCACCCGACAACAACCTTGAACAACTGCAACAACTCGAAGAAGAAAGCGGCAACCAACTGCGTGAGCGCATGCAAGCGTTGCAACAACAGATGCAGGCGGTGGAGACACCGGTCGACGCCCCCACCGAACAGCCTACGGAAAATGACTGAGTTTATGCCTACCCTCCCGTCTCGCTTGCGCTTTGCCTTTTTGACCGCCGGTTTACTGCTAGTGCCACTGCCGCTAATGGCGCAAATCACCGCCGTGGCCCCCAGCAGCACGCAACAAGAAGAACGCTGGACCATCAATTTAAAAGAAGCCGACATCCGCGAATTTATCGATCAGGTGGCCGAGATCACCGGCGAAACCTTTGTCGTCGACCCACGGGTTAAAGGCCAGGTCACGGTACTGTCGAAAACCGCCCTGAGCCTTGCCGATGTCTATGCACTGTTTCTCTCGGTAATGGCCACCCACGGTTTTAGCGTGGTCACCGAAGGCGATCAGTCGCGGATAATCCCCAATGCCGAGGCCAAAGCCGAAGCCAATAATGGCCAGGCCTCGCCAGACAAACTGGAAACCCGGGTGATTCAGGTGCAACAAGGTTCGGTGGCCGAGCTGATCCCGCTGATCCGCCCGCTGGTACCGCAATACGGTCACCTGGCCGCAGTTACCTCGGCCAATGCGCTGATCATCAGCGACCGCAGCGGCAATATCGACCGAATCGAAACCCTGGTGAAGCAGCTCGACCAAAAGAGCAGCAATGATTACAGCGTGGTCAATCTGCAGCACGCCTGGGTCATGGACGCCGCAGAAATGCTCAACAACGCCATGCTCCGCGGCCAAGCCAAAGGCACCGGCAGCAGCCAGGTGATTGCCGATGCGCGCACCAACCGACTGATTCTGCTTGGCCCGCCGGCAGCCCGAGCCAAGTTGGTGGCCATGGCGCAACTGATGGACACCCCCACCACTCGCTCGGCCAATACCCGGGTGATTCGCCTGCGCCATAACGATGCCAAAACCCTGGCGGAAACCCTCGGCAAAATTTCAGAAGGGCTGAAAACGCCAGGCAGCGACACGGCTGGCAGCAAGCCGCAAGACATCCTGATTCGCGCCGACGAAAGCCTAAACGCCTTGGTGCTCTACGCCGAGCCAGAAATCGTCACCACCCTGGAGGAGATCGTCCGCCAACTGGATGTGCCGCGCGCGCAGGTCATGGTCGAGGCGGCCATTGTCGAGATTTCCGGCGATATTAGTCAGGCCGTCGGCGTGCAGTGGGCGGTCGACACCCGCGATGGCAGCGGCGGTAGCGCCATCGGCGGCAGCAACTTCAACAATGCCGGCATCTCGATTGGCACCGCGCTAACGGCCCTCAAGAGCAAGGTGATCCCACCGAACCTGCCCGATGGCGCCATTGTCGGTTTAGGCGGCAGTGACTTTGGTGTGCTGATCACCGCGCTGTCGGCCAACAGCAACATTAATCTGCTGTCCACCCCGAGCTTGCTGACCTTGGACAACCAAAAAGCCGAGATTCTGGTCGGGCAAAACGTGCCCTTCCAAACCGGCTCCTACACCACTGATGCCGCCGGCGCGGGCAATCCCTTCACCACCATCGAGCGGCAAGATGTCGGGGTCAAACTCAAGGTCACCCCGCATATCAATGACGGCGCCACCTTGCGTCTGGAGATCGACCAGGAGATCTCCTCCCTTGCCCCGCTTACCACCACCACCGCGGGAGCCAGCGACCTGATCACCAACAAACGCTCGATCAAGAGCACCGTGCAAGCCGACGACGGGCAAATCATTGTGCTCGGTGGTTTGATTCAGGACGACGTCACCCAGAGCGAATCCAAGGTGCCATTGCTGGGCGATATTCCTTGGCTCGGCGCGTTGTTTCGCTCCAGCAAAGATGTGCACACCAAACGTAATCTGATGGTGTTCCTACGGCCAACTATCGTTCGCGATAGCGCCGGCATGGCCGCCATTTCGGGCAAAAAATACAGCGACATCCGGATTCTCGGCGACAAAGGCGCGGAGAAAATCCCCAACACCTTGCCACGCGCCCCCGGCCAGTTGTTCGACGGCGAAGGCGGCGCCGCCATCGATTTGCGCCAGCCCTGATAGCCGCAAATTGATTGCCGCCAAACGCAAGAGGTATACCGACGGTTTACCGGCGTACCTCTTGCGAGCAATAGCCGCCACAGCCCATCCAGCCTAACCTGCCAGCACTGCAGCAAGGCCTGGCGACAGAGTGGGCTCCGCCGCCAAGCCTTGCTGCAGCGCATCAGCACGGTAGAAACAACTTGCCCCTGGCAGTTACCCCAGGGTGGCGCCGGGGCTTTTTTTGTTTCTATGGATCAATGCGCGCAGGGCTTTGCTAGGCGGTACTCGCCGCAGGCAGTACGCCATGGATCGACTGTTCGCAACTGATTGGCGGACTGTTCGCTGCGCTCCTGAGTCCGCCCTACGTCCGCCGACTTGGCGCGGATTTAACCGGCATACAGCCTTTCAAAGGAACAGCACATGATCCAGACCCTCGACGTGCGTCAGTTGGTTCTGCAGCACCCGCTGTTCAATCTGTTTAACCCTGAGGCGCAAAACCGCCTGCTGGCCGAGGCGCAACAACGGGCCTGGCCGGTGCACAGTTTGTTGCTGCAACAGGGCCAGGCGGCCGAACGGTTTTTTTTGGTGCTCAGTGGCCGGGTCAAGTTGTTCCGCATCTCCGCCGATGGCCAGGAGAAAGTCGTCGAGATCATTCACCCCGGGCAAACCTTCGCCGAGGCGGTGATGTTTATGCAGCACTCGGTGTACCCGGTGTGCGCCGAGACCCTGGATGCGGTGGAGTTGATCAGCTTCCCCAATCGTCTGATGCTGCAGCTGTTGGCCGAACACCCAGGCACCTGCCTGCACCTGCTCGGGCATTTGAGCATTCGCCTGCATCAGCGCCTCGGCGAGATCGAGACCCTGACCTTGCAAAATGCCACCCAGCGTTTTGCCCTGTATCTGATTCAGCAATTAGAGAATCGCGCCGTCGACAGCGCCGAGATCGACCTGCAACTGCCCAAACGTTTGATTGCCGCGCGGCTGTCGATGCAACCGGAAACCCTCTCGCGGACCATGGCGCGCTTACGCCAGGCCGGCCTGATTGAGAGCCATGGCCGGCACATCAGCATCCCCAGCGTGGCGCGCTTGCTGGGCGAATTTAACCAAGAGCCGTTGCTGCAGGCCGTATGAAAACGTAGCGAGCGAAGGTTAGTGCGACGCCCGCGCCGAACGGGCTAGCCGCATTTCCCACATCCATGTGGGTCACAAGGCGTAACGCCGCATAACCGAGCGCAGTAGTTTTCTATTGCCCACGCCGGCTGAAGTGCGAAAACAGCTGCTCCAGACGTTGCCAAAGTTGCTCTTGATGCAGAGGCGCGGGGATCGCCGGCAGTTTCGGGTCCCACATGGTGGCGGTGCGTACCGTCTGGATCACGTAGCGTTCTAC
>JAIERD010000526.1 GCA_019747155.1 Pseudomonadaceae bacterium | reverse complement strand
CAGCCGGCGGCGTTTCGCCGTTATGCCGGCGCGCGGTTGATTGAGCTGCCGCGCCGGCCGCTGGAGCAATCCGCCGACTATGACGCGGTGTTTGCCGCGCCCTTGGGCCCGCCGGCGCCGCTCAATCGCGCCAGCATCGCGCAGCTGTTGTACGACAGCTTGGCGTTGTCGGCCTGGAAGGAGTCCGGCGGCAGTCGCTGGGCGCTGCGGGTCAATCCATCGTCGGGCAATCTGCACCCGACCGAGGCCTATCTATTGCTGCCGGCCGGTGCGGTTGAAGAGGCTGCGTTGCTGGTGCATTACGCCCCGGATAAGCACGGCCTGGAGGTGCGGGCCGAGTTGCCGGCTGCCTTGGCCGCGCAATTGAGTGTGGGCCTGCCCGCCGCTGGCGTGCTGCTGGCGCTGAGCAGCATCGGCTGGCGGGAGGCCTGGAAGTACGGCGAGCGCAGCTATAGGTATTGCCAGCATGACCTGGGCCACGCCCAGGCCGCGTTGGCGATTGCCGCTAGTGCTCTGGGTTGGCAGGTGCGGCTGTTAAATGGCGTGGCGGCGGCGCAGTTGGATGCTGTGTTCGGTTTGGATCGCGACGGTTTCAGCGAGGCCGAGCAGGTCGATTGCCTGATGTGGATAGGTCCAGTCCAGACCGCCGAGTTCGCCTTGCCGCCGTCGCTGCTCAAAAGCCTGGCGGCGTTGGAGTTAGCCGGTCAACCCAATCAATTGTCGACTCAGCAACGCCACTGGCCAGAATTGGAGCGGGTGCAGCAACTCTGTCGCGCCCCGGCATCGGCGGCCCAACCTTGGCTGGCTGTGCGGGGCCTGGCGCCAGCAGATAATCCCGGACTGTTGCTGCGTCCGCTGCTGCATCAAAGACGCAGCGCCCAGGCCTTTGACGGTCGCTGCGGGATTCACGCCGAGTTGCTGTTGGCCTGGTTGCAACGCCTGCTGCCAGCCAATTCGCCGGTGCCCTTGGCGCTGTTGGGTGCTCAGCCGCAGGTGGATTTGCTGCTATTTGTGCATAGAGTCGAGGGTTTGCCTGCCGGCCTGTATTGGCTGGATCGCACTGGCAACGGCCCGGTCGCAGGTTGGCGAGCGGACTTTGTCTGGCAACGGGTCAATGCCGAACTGCCCTTGTATTGCCTGCTGGAAGGCGATGCGCGCGGCCTGGCCGGGTTTCTCTCCTGTGGTCAGGACATCGCCCGCGATGGTTGCGTGGCGCTGGCCATGCTGGCGCGTTTCGATGCGGCATTGGCACAAGGGCCATGGCAGTATCCACGGTTGTTCTGGGAATGCGGCCAGCTCGGCCAGTTGCTCTACCTGGAAGCCGAGGCCGCAGGCTTGGCCGGTACCGGGATTGGCTGTTATTTCGACCCGCAGGTGCATGAACTGCTCGAGATGGCCGACAGCCGCTGGCAAAGCCTTTACCATTTCACTATTGGTCGGGCGCTGGTGGACGAGCGCGTCAGTTCGCTGCCCGCTTACCCGCAATTATAATGTGCGCCACCACCCTGAGTGGTGGCGTGCCTTGCAGAGAGGAGATGCTAGATGAGTCAGGTGCTGGATAATTTGGTCGCGTTGCTGAGCCTTGAGGCGATCGAGGAAGACCTCTATCGCGGTAACAGTCAGGACCTTGGCTTTCGTCAGTTGTTCGGCGGCCAGGTGCTCGGCCAGTGTGTGTCGGCGGCCAGTCGCACCGTGGAAGAAAGCCGCCATGTGCATTCCATGCACGGCTATTTTTTGCGTCCCGGCGACGTCAGCGTGCCGGTGGTCTATCAGGTCGACCGCATCCGCGACGGCGGCAGTTTCAGCACCCGGCGGGTGACGGCGATCCAGAAGGGCAAGCCGATCTTCACCTGCGCCGCTTCGTTTCAGTACGACGAGGAAGGCTTCAATCACCAGTTGCCGATGCCCGATGTACCGGGGCCGGAAAACTTCAAATCGGAAACCGAGTTGGCGCAGCTGATTGCACCGATGATCCCCGAGCGCATGCGCGAGCGTGCGATCAGCGACAAGCCGATCGAAATCCGCCCGGTGACCCTGATCAATCCCTTTGCGCCCAAGGCTTGCGAGCCGGTCAAGTACGTCTGGTTTCGCGCCGACGGCGATTTGCCGGATGACCCGCAGCTGCACAAATACCTGCTGGCCTACGCCTCGGATTTCAACCTGCTGACCACTTCGATGCAGCCCCATGGCGTGTCGGTGTTTCAGAAGTTTATGCAGGTCGCCAGCCTCGACCATTCGCTGTGGTTTCACGCCAATCTGCGCATGGACGACTGGTTGCTGTACGCCATGGACAGTCCCTGGTCGGGTAATGCCCGGGGTTTCTCGCGCGGTAGCATCTTCAACCGCGCCGGCCAGTTGGTCGCCTCAGTCGCGCAAGAGGGTCTGACCCGCCAGCGCGAGGACTGGAAGTGACATGGGCGTTGTAGCCGCGTGCCCCGGCGTCTGTGCGAGGACCGGAATTAACATGGGCGTTGCAGCGGCATGCAGCTTGCCCCGGCTGCGTCTGTGCGCGGAGGGGAGCTAATGTGGCAGCAAAGCCGGCATTGGGTGTTCGACATGGACGGCACCCTGACGGTGGCCGTGCATGATTTCGAGGCGATCAAGCGGGCCCTGGACATTCCGTTGAGCGACGACATCCTCCACCATCTGGCCGCCTTACCGAGTGCCGAGGCGGCGGCCAAACATGTCTGG
Source organism: Pseudomonadaceae bacterium (assembly GCA_019747155.1). Taxonomy (GTDB): domain Bacteria; phylum Pseudomonadota; class Gammaproteobacteria; order Pseudomonadales; family Pseudomonadaceae; genus Aquipseudomonas. Next base: position 10,691 of record JAIERD010000526.1, on the reverse strand, counting down.
TTGCTGAGCCATGAGCTTGAACTGGCCGAGGCCGCGCAAGCGGCTCCGGGCGCAGTTGAGCTGGTGCATGAGCTGCAGGCGCGTGGCTACCAATTGGGGATATTGACCCGTAATGCGCACTCGCTAGCGTTGGTGACCTTGCAAGCGATTGGCTTGGCCGACTGCTTTGCCAGCCATGACGTGGTCGGCCGCGATGAAGCGCCGCCCAAACCTGATCCCGGTGGCTTGCTGCACCTGGCGCAGCAATGGCAGGTGGCGCCCCAGGCCTTGGTGATGGTCGGCGACTACCGCTTCGATCTTGAATGCGCCCGCGCCGTGGGCGCCCAGGCGCTGCTGGTCAATCTGCCGGAGAACCCTTGGCCTGAGCTAAGCGACGGCTACGCCCGGGATTGCGCCGAGTTGCTGCGCCAGTTGCGCTAGCCGCTTACAGCGTGCGGGCCTTGAAGGTGTCGCATTGACCGACTTTGCCCTGCTCAAACCCCGTTTTGAACCAGCGCACCCGCTGCGCCGATGTGCCGTGGGTGAAGGCGTCCGGCATCACCTGTCCCTGGTTTTGCTGTTGCAGGCGATCGTCGCCGATGGCGTTGGCGGCGTTCAGCGCTTCTTCCAAATCCCCGGCTTCCAGCCATTGCAGACGTTGCTGGGCGCTATGGGCCCAAACGCCGGCGAGGCAGTCTGCCTGTAATTCTTGGCGTACCAGCAAACCGTTGTCGCCCTCCATGCGCTGGCCACTTTGCCGGGCTGCCTGCATTTTTGCCGACACGCCGAGCAGGGTCTGCACGTGGTGGCCGACTTCATGGGCGATCACATAGGCCTGGGCAAAATCCCCGGCGGCGCCAAAGCGTTGCTCAAGCTCACGGAAGAAACTCAGGTCCAGATACACCTGGCGGTCGCCGGGGCAATAAAACGGCCCGCTCGCCGCGCTGGCCATGCCGCAGGCCGAGCGCACGCTGCCGTTGAACAGCACCAGGGTCGGGTCCTGATACTGCCGGCCGGCTTGCTGGAAAATCTGCCGCCAGGTGTCTTCGGTGTCGCCCAGTACGGCGCGAACAAAATCGGTTTGCTGGTTATTGGCCGGGCTCTTGGTGCTCGGTTGCTGGGTGCTTGAGCCGGTAATACCAGCTTGACCGGCCAGCTGGCCAAGGATCTGCAGCGGGTCCTGGCCGGTGAGCAGCCCGAATCCCACGATCAGCACCACGGCACCGAGGCTCAGGCCTTTGCCGCCGGGGCGAAAACCGCCGCCACTGCCACCGTCCACCACGTTGTCGCTACGCCGCGCGCGTTTCCACTGCATGTTCAACTCCTGATTATGGCGAGCTTGGCCGTGCTGTTCTGCGGCCAAGTCCGATTGCCAAGATTAGCCCAGTTGCTTTGGGTCGATCAGCAGTTCGGCGCGGGCCAGCAACTGCACATGGCCGCCGACACTGACGCGGCCATCGACGCCGACGCACACATCCAGCCGGCTCGGCCGTTGCAGGAAGCGGCCTTGATTGAGGCTAAACGCCTGCCCTGGCGCACGCACGCCCTGTTGCACCAAGTAAGCAGCCACCGGCCCGGCGGCACTGCCGGTGGCGATATCTTCGACCTGCCCGGCCGGGTCCCAGGTGCGGCCCTCAAGGTTGTCGACATCCAGCAAGTAGACAAAGGCCGCGCCGCAGTTCAGCAACTCGACATCCAGCAACCGGCATTGCTTGGCTTTGGCCAGACCGGCGGCAGTGACCGGCAGCAATACATAGGGCAGCCCGGTGCTGACCACCGTGGCGGGGAAGCGTGAGTCCAACTCAGTGCTACTTAAACCAAAGGCGGCGCCGAACTCGCTGGCCTCAGCCTGGCTGAGCACCTGGCCAAACTCGGCCTGGCCCTGATCCATCTCGGCGTAAAAGCCCTGGCCCTGGCGGCGGCTGGTGATTTGCACGCTTTTGCTCGGCAGGTGCAGCGTCCACTGGGCCTGCACCGCCTCGCTGTGCAGATGATGCAGCAAGGCCGCCGCGCCAATGATCGGGTGACCGGCGAAGGGCAGTTCTTCCTCCATGGTGAAGATCCGCGCGCTGTATTCCTGAGCGCTGGCGCCGGGTAGCAGGAAGATCGATTCGAATTGGCGCAGCTCAATGGTCAGCGCTTGCATGGCCGCACTCGACAGCCCGCGAGCATCGGCAAAGGCGCTCAGACCATTGCCGCTCAGCGGCCGTTCGGCGAATACATCCAGTTGCCAGTACTGCATGGCGGGCGCTCCTGTTGGTTATGTAGCGGCGTCCCTCCTACAAAGGACGCAACACCTAAGGGGTAGATGGCCTGGAGTTTACTGCGTGGGGCGGGTCAATGCAGCCGCCGCACTTGGGTGTTTGCGGATGGTCAGCGAGGCCCTATGCTCGTGGCCTACTTTGGGGAGTTGAATATGCGCACTACGCAGATTTTTTTGTGGCTGCAGGCCTTGGCGCTGATCGGCTTGGGGCTGGCCTACTTTATCCGCCCCCATGAGATGACCAATCTCAGTGGCATGTTGTTGCTGGCCCAGGCCGCGATCACCGACGTGCGCGCCTATTACGGTGGCTTGCAGATCGGTTTGGGGATTTTCCTGTTGCTGGCCTGCCGGCAAACTGAGCTGATCCGCGCGGCGTTAATTCTGCTGGTGCTGATCTACAGCGCCTTGGCCTTGGCGCGAATCGGCGGCCTGTGGCTGGACGGCGGCTTCGAGCAGACCTTCAATCTAACCGCCTTACTGATTGAGTTGGTGTCGGCGGCGCTGGCGATGTGGTTGCTGCGCCGACTGCCGAATTAAGCTCATGTAGACGTTAGTGGTTGAGCCGAGTTGCAGCCACTAGCGCAGAGAGAACCCAATCAAGGCTTGCCGGGGAAGTCGGCCAGCAGCTTGGCTACGGCCTGGTTGACCACTTCCTGGCTGGCGTTCGGGTCGCGCACCTTGCGATCGATCACCGCTTGAAACAGCAGGCTGTCGTGGTTGTGGTTGTCGAGAATCCGCAGCGCCAGGCGCGCGCGTTGCTCGGGGCTGAAGTTGACGTCGCTGTAAGTGGCGCCACCCACGGCCACTGGCTTGATCTCGACCGCCGTGTTGTTGTCTACGCCCAGCAGGTAGATGACGCGCAGGTCGGCGTTTTGCGCCTGCTCGGTATAACCCTTGGCCGTCAGCGCCGCACGCAGGGCGATATTGAAGCGCTCTTCGAGATCGGCGCGGTGGCCCGGACTGTTGATCGGTTTGATCACAAAGCTGCTGAAGTGGCCGTCGCGGGCCGCGTCCGTCACCAGGATATCCGGGGTGGCCGGCGGCGCACCGGCGCAGGCGCCGAGCAGGCTGAACAGGGCGGGTAACAACAGGCGCGAGTAAGTCATGGCAGCTCCGGTTTTTTATTGTGCCCCGAGCCTAATAGCCACTGCCGCCGTTGTCGCCAACCCTTGGTTGGGGCCGTGGTCGCGCTTAACCGGCTGCTAACGGCGCTCCAGCAACACGCCGCTCTCCATATGGTGAGTGAAGGGGAACTGGTCGAACAGCGCGCAGCGGCTAATGCGGTGGGTGTCGTGCAGCTGGGCGATGTTGGCGGCCAGGGTTTCCGGGTTGCAGGAGATGTAGAGGATACGGTCGAAGCGTCGGGTCAGCTCGCAGGTATCCGGGTCCATGCCAGCCCGTGGCGGGTCGACGAACACGGTGCCGAAGTTGTAGCTCGGCAGGTCGATGCCCTGCAGGCGGCGGAATGGCCGCACTTCATTCAGCGCCTGGGTCAGCTCTTCGGCCGATAGTCGCACCAAAGTGACGTTGTCGACGCCGTTGTCGGCCAGGTTGGCCAGCGCCGCGTTGACCGAGGACTTGCTGATCTCGGTGGCCAGCACCTTGCGCACCCGGGTGGCCAGCGGCAGGGTGAAGTTGCCGTTGCCGCAATACAACTCCAGCAAGTCGTCGTCGCGCTCACCCAGGGCGTCATAGGCCCAGCTGAGCATCTTTTGATTGACCGTGCCGTTGGGCTGGGTGAAGGCGCCTTCCGGTTGGCGATAGCTAAACTCGCGACCGGCAACCGTTAAGCGTTCGACCACATGGTCGCGACCGATCACTAAACGTTGGCCACGGGAGCGACCAATGATGCTCACGCCAAACTCGGCGGCCAGTGTTTCGGCTGCGGCTTGCCAGTGCGCATCCAGCGGGCGGTGGTAGCACAGGGTAATCAGTGCGTCGCCGGCCAAGGTGGTGAGGAACTCGACTTGAAACAGCTTGAACGACAGCGCCGAGCTGGCCTGCCAAGCGGCCTTGAGCTTGGGCATCAGGGCGTTGATGGCCGCGCTGGCAATCGGCAAATCGTCGAGCAAAATCGGTGTGTGCTTGTCGCCAGCGGCAAACATCGCATAGAAGCGCTCCTCGTTCTCGCGCCACAGGCGAAACTCGGCGCGCAGCCGGTAGTGCTCGGGCGGTGAGTCGAACACCGTCGGTAGTGGGGCGTCAAAGGGGGCTAGCAGGCTGCACAGCCGCGCCTGTTTTTCGGCAAGTTGGACGGCGTAGGCGGCAGGGTCGAACTGTGTTGCGGTCATGGGCAGCTCTTTTGATCGGGCGGGTTTTTAGCCCGCCGCTGGCAAGAAAATAAGGTATCAGGCGTTGAAGAAGGCGAACTTCAGCACAAACAGCGTGGCCAGCAGCGCCAGTGCCGGGTTGATGTCTTTCCAGCGGCCGGCCAGGGCCTTGACCAGCACCCAGGTGATAAAGCCAAAGGCGATGCCGTTGGCGATCGAGAAGGTCAGCGGCATGGCCAGCGCGGTGACCACTGCGGGCGCTGCGACTGTGATGTCGCTCCAGTCGATTTCGGCCAGGCTGGCGGTCATCAATACCGCGACAAACAGCAGCGCCGGCGCGGTGGCGAAGGCCGGTACTGTGCCGGCCAGGGGTGCAAAAAACAGGCTGAGCAAAAACAGCAGGGCGACCACGCAGGCGGTCAGCCCGGTACGCCCGCCGGCTGCGACGCCGGCGGCTGATTCGATATAGCTGGTGGTGGTCGAGGTGCCCAGCAAGGAGCCGCCCATGGCGGCCGTGCTGTCAGCGATCAGTGCGCGGCCCATCTTCGGCAGGTAACCGTCGGCGCGCATTAAGCCGGCGCGTTTGGCCACGCCGATCAGGGTGCCAGTGTTGTCGAACAGGTCGACAAACAGGAAGGCGAAAATCACGCTGAGCATGCCGACATCCAGCGCGCCCATGATGTCCAGCTGCAGAAAGGTCGGTGCCAATGATGGTGGCATCGACAGGATGCCGCCAAAGGGCGTGACGCCGATGGCGATGGCCAGCGCGGTGACGGTCAGAATGCCGATCATCACGGCGCCGGCAACCCGGCGCGCTTCGAGGGCGACAATCAGCACGAAGCCGAGAATGGCCAGCAGTGGGCCGGGTGCGGTGAGGTCGCCGAGACCGACCAGGGTGGCCGGATTGGCGACCACCAGGCCGGCCTCTTTCAGGGCAATGATCGCCAGAAACAGGCCGATGCCGGCGCTAATCGCCGAGCGCAGCGCTAGCGGAATGCTGTTGATGATCCATTCGCGAATGCGAAAAATCGACAATAAAAAGAAAATCGTCGCCGAAATAAACACCGCGCCCAACGCCACCTGCCAGGTGTGGCCCATGTGCAGCACTACGGTGTAGGTGAAGAAGGCATTCAGGCCCATGCCAGGGGCGAGGGCGATCGGGTAATTGGCAATCAGCCCCATCAGTGCCGAGCCAATGGCCGCCGCCAGGCAGGTGGCGACAAACACCGCGCCCTTGTCCATGCCGGTTTCGCCGAGGATGGCCGGGTTGACGAAGAGGATATAAGCCATGGTCAGAAAGGTGGTCAGTCCGGCCAGCATCTCAGTGCGCACCGTGGTCTGGTGCGCCTGCAGTTGGAACAGTTTTTCCAGCATTGTCGGGCTCTCCGTGGCGCGTCGGGCGCCGCAATGGTGTAGATCAAGGCATACCGCTCGCCAACGGCCGCGCCGCGCGGGTGGAGCTGCGCAGGTGTGCTGGGCGGTAGTGCGTCATGATAACAGCTCAATTATTCGCTGCGAATTTGCCCTGCTCGGCAGGCTTTGGCTGCTAGCCTTAATAGACTATTAATTGCGCTCTATTCGAGGATGCCCACATGTCCAAACGTGCCCTGATCGCCGTCGCCGATGGCGTTGAAGATATAGAAACAGTGACCTTGCTCGATGTGCTGCGCCGCGCCGAAATTGAGGTGGTGCTGGCCAGTATTGAAACCCGGCGGATGATTAACTGTGCCCACGGCACCCGCTTAACCGCCGATACGATGCTGGTCGATGTGCTGGCCCAGGACTTTGATTTGATCGTGCTGCCTGGCGGAATGCCCGGCGCTCTGCGCTTGGCCGAGCATCAGCCGCTGGCGGAAAGGGTCCGTCAGCAAGCTGCCGAGGGTAAGTTATTTGCCGCCATTTGCGCCGCGCCAGCCTTGGCACTGCAAGCCTATGGGGTGCTCAAACAACGCAAGATGACCTGTTATCCGGCGTTCAGCCAACGCTTGTCGGGCTGTACCTTCGTTGACCAAGCAGTGGTGGTGGATGGCAATTGCATCACCAGCCAAGGCCCCGGCACGGCGCTGGAGTTTGCCCTGACGCTGGTTGAGCAACTGGCGGGCAAGTCCGCCCGGGCTTCGGTGGCCAGCGACATGCTGCTTTAGGCGGCGCTCCGGTTAACCCCGGCATGTTCGAATCCGGGTTCAGTGCAGCTCAAGTTTTAGCTCGCAGCGGACGATACAGGCTAACTCGAGTTGCGCAGCTGTGCGCCTCAGCGCGCTGTCCAACAGGCTCATGGCCGGCAAAAATCCACAGGGTTCGGAGAATTATATGCAGTTAACCATTAGTCGTTTGATCGCGCTGTGCGCGGCCGGATTGTTGCTGGCAGCGATTGCCCTGACGACCTGGATGCAGTCACAGATTAGTCAGCTGGATGTGCAAGGCCATGAGCTTGAGCACCTCAGCGGTGCCTTGGAAGCGGCGCAAGAGTTGCGCTACAACACGGCGCAGATTCAGCAGTTTTATACCGATGCCAGTCTCACCCAAGAGCGTCAGCCACAGAGCGAGGCGCAGCAGCACTACAACGCGGCATTGCGCTTAATCGGCGAGCTTGGCCCGCTGCTGCCAAGCCTGGCCAGTCGGCTGGAGGCCCTGCGCGGCCCGCTCGGTCAGCTCAATAGCGCCGGCGAGCAGATGGTTAGCGCTTATGCCACGGGTAAAGAGGCTGGCGATAAAGCCATGGGCGATTTCGATCAGCGCGCCAGTGCAGTGATTGGCGCCTTTGCCGCCCTCAGTGAGCCACTGGGCAAGTTGTACCAACAAAAACAGGTCGACACTGAAGCGCTGCGCGAGGCAATCAAGACCAGTAACTTGCTGGCCTGGGGGCTGGTGTTGGTGTTTATGCTGGGCGCGCTGTGGTTGATTGGGCGGCGAGTATTGCCGCCAGTGCGGCATTTAACCCATGCCTTGAGTGCGCTGAATGACGGCAGTGGTGATCTGCGCCGCAGCGTTCAGCAAGATCATGATGATGAAGTGGGCCAAGTGGTTGCCCAGTTCAATGTTTTTGTCGGCAACCTGCGCAGCAAAATCACCACGGTGGCGGAGGTTTCCACCCAGCTTGAACGCTCGGCCGAGCAATTGGTCAGCGATGCCGGCGCCTCCGAGCAGAGCGCTTCGGACCTGCAAGTTGAGGTTGAGCAGGTCGCCGCAGCAGTCAACCAAATGGCCAGCACCGTGCAGGATGTCGCTAGCAACGCCCAGTCCAGTTCGGTGCAAACCCGCGACGCTGATACCCAGGCGCAAGCCGCGATTGCCGTGGTGGATAAAACCATCGCCGATATCCGCGCGCTGGCCGAAGAGGTGGGTCGCGCCGCGCAGGTGATCACCGAACTGGAAGGCCACTCACGCGAAATTGGTGGGGTGCTTGAGGTGATTCGCACCATCGCCGAACAGACCAACTTGCTGGCCCTTAACGCCGCCATTGAGGCTGCCCGTGCAGGCGAGCAAGGCCGTGGTTTTGCCGTGGTGGCCGATGAAGTGCGGACCTTGGCCAGCCGCACGCAAAAATCCACCCAGGAAATTAACGGCATGATCGAGCGCCTGCAAAACTCCTCGCAGCAGGCGGTCAAGGTGATGGACGACAGTCGCGACTTTGCCGAGCGCGGAGTGCTGCAAGCGTTGAGCGCTGGTGAAGCGCTGCAGCGGATTAGCAGTTTGGTCTCGTCGGTGTCGGGCATGAGTCTGCATATCGCCGAGGCGGCCAATGAGCAGGCGGCGGTAACCGATGAAATAAACCGCCGTATCAGCACCGTCTCGGTGGTAGCACACACCACCGTGGCGCTGGCGGAAAGCACCCTCAGTCGCGGCCGCACCAGTGGTGAAGATGCCGAGCGGCTGCTGCAGATCGTTCGGCAGTTTAAGTTCTAAGCCGATGGGTTACGCGACGATTCAGTTGTAGAGCTTGGTCTGGGAAGCAGGGGCAGGTATTATTCTGTCTTATCGGTCAGCTTTTAGTTTGGCTATGCTTACCCACTATTCCACTCTCTGGTTTGTTGCGGCCCTCGGGTCACGCAGACTTTTGTTCAGCGACAGGGCAACGCGGCCCTGAGGAGCAGGCATGTCCAAGCGTGAATTATCCCGCCGCGCGTTTTTGCAAGGCAGCGTCATCGCCGGTATTAGCATCAGCTTGGCGCCGCTGGGCAGTAAAGCCTTTGCGGCCTTGTTTGAGGCCCAGGTAACCGCCGCGCCGCAGTCCTGGTACAACCCGAATGGCACGGCGCGTGGGCGTATCGATGGGGTCTCGAAAGCCTGCGGGGCCAAGGTGTTTGCTCGCGATATTCGCGCCAAGGACATGCCTGGTTGGCCGCAACAGCAAGGCCACGCGATGTTGCTCAAGGCCACCGACATCGACCGGCTGTATGAAGGTCTGGATCTGTCGATGCTGAGCGGCGAGTTGCAACCGGATCGCATCGTGACCGCTGCTGATTTGAAGAAGGACGGTATTACGTTCCCCGCCGGCCATGATATTGATCCCTTCTTGCCCGAAGGCCAGGTGCCGATGTTTCTCGGCCATCCGGTAGCGCTGCTGATCTGGAAGGATTACGAGCGTTTTCGCACGGCCAAAGGCCTGCTCAAACACAATCAGCAAGCCTTGCGCTATGGCGCTCAGGCACCGCGCTACCAGGCTGATCCCTATGGCAGTTTCCGTTACGTTCGGGTGGGCGGCGCCGATGCCTATGCCCCGGACACCTTCTCCAGCCTGAAAGACAGCATGCTGTTTCCCATGATTCGTGAGCGCAAGCCGGTCTGGAGCCAGCAGGCCAAGATCAATGGCGATCTCACCGAGCAAGGTTTGTATTACGCCGGGCAGATGCAGCAGCAATTGGAAAGTCCGCCGGCCGATTGGCTGGTGTTTGACGAGCGCTACAAGACCCAGTCGGTCGAACCCGCAGCGTTAGAGGCCGACAACGGCAATGGCTGGTATGACCCGGCCAGCAAGACCCTGCATTTCGTGGTCGCCACCCAGTGTCCCTTCGAGGTCGCCGAGCAGACTGCGCACATGCTGGCGCCATCGCGCTTTGCGGTGGACAAACTCAGCATGCATCCGGGCTACACCGTCGGTTACGGCTCGAAAGACAACAACATCTTTGTCTTCTACGCAGCCCTGGCGGCCATGTATGGCGACGGCACGCCGATCCGCCTGGCCAATGACCGCTATGAGCAATTCCAGAGCGGCATCAAACGGCATGCCTTCGACATGCACTATCAGTTGGCGGTAAATAAGACGGATCAGCGTTTTCAGATCTTTCGCGCCAACATGGACCTAGACGGTGGTGGTCGGGCCAACTACAGCTCCTCGGTGGCGGCGGTTGGCGCCACGGCGGCGCAGTCGATTTACTACCTGCCGCAAAGCGATATGGCCGCCACTGCCTACCACTCCTGCGGGGTCGAGGCCGGCTCGATGCGTGGCTACGGCACCCTGCAAAGCATGGCCGCCACCGAAATGATGGTTGATGAAGTAGCCGAGCGTCTGGGCGTGGATGCCATCGAGCTGCGGCGGAAAAACATGCTGCAAAGCGGCATGAAAAACACCCAGGGCGCGATTCCCGCCGGTGCCCTGCGTCTCGATGAATTGCTCGACAAAGCCGCCGCCCATGAACTGTGGAAGGACCGCGTGGCCCGCAAAGCGCGCATCGACAGTGAAGACCCGGACAACCTCTACGGTGTCGGTTTTGCCATAGTGCAAAAAGACTTTGGTACCGGCTCGGAATCGCCGATGGCCAGTGTCGAGTTCAGCGCCGATGGCCGGGTCAAGCTGCGTCAGCTGGCGATTGATATGGGCACCGGCATGGCCACCTCGCAAGCCTTGCTGGTGGCGGACTATCTCGGCTTGCCGGCCGATGAAATCAAAACCGGTGAGACCGAGTGGGCCGAACTTGGGCTGGTCACCAGTGGCAATCCCTACATCATGAGTCAGGCCGATCAGGACACCAATCTGCGTAACCCGCGTTGGGTTGGCAAGCTGGCCTCGGCCTCGTCGGCGACCAACTCGGCTTACTACTCAGGCCATGCCACCCGTGAGGCTGCACGCATTCTGTTCAATCACGGGCTGTGGCCGGCGGCCTTGAGCATCTGGAGTCAGGGCATCTATGGCGGCGCGGCCAGCCCCTATGTGGTGCGTCGCGAAAACGCCCATTGGG
>JAIERD010000052.1 GCA_019747155.1 Pseudomonadaceae bacterium | reverse complement strand
CATCAGGCCGTGGTTACGCAGCAGCATGAAATTGGTCATGCCCAGATCGGCCTGCAGCCGGGCCTTCTCTTCATGATTGAGCGCCACACCTTCGTAGTCGTGATGGGACAGGCTGGCCAGGACAAACAGCGACTGCTGCGAGAGCGGCAAGATCCCGGCCTTTTGCGCGGCCACCGCCACACCGGCAGCGGTGTGGGTGTGCAGCACGCAATTCACGTCGTGCCGCACTTCATGCACGGCGCTGTGGATGGTGTAGCCAGCCGGGTTGATCTCGAACGGGCTGTCCATTTGCTTGGTGCCGGCCAGGTCGACCTTGATCAGACTAGAAGCGCTGATTTCATGGAACATCAGCCCATAGGGGTTGATCAGAAAATCTTCGGTGCCTGGCACCTTGGCCGAGATATGGGTGAAGATCAGGTCATCCCAGCCATGCAGGGCAATCAGCCGGTAACAGGCGGCTAGATCGACCCGCGCTTGCCACTCGGCGGCGCTGACTTGGGTTTTGACACTGGTAATGGCGGCAGGAGCATTCATCAGGATCACCTCGCTTTTATTGTTAGGAGCTGCCAGGCGCATGTCGCGCCAGCAAGTGCCTAGCAGTCTAGCGAGAGATTCAAGTGGCGACAGTCGCCTTGGCAGCCAGCGGAGTGACCCTGCGAGTCACAGCAACTCGGGATAGTTAGCCTGCAGCAACGGCCACTGCTGCTGCGCTTGCGGCTCATCGCTCAGCAGGCAAAAACCGTCGAACTCAAACGCCGGCGCCAAGGTGCAGCCGACCAGGCTGTAACTGCCCAAGGGCCGCGCGGCTTGCCAGGCATGGGCCGGCACCGCCCGTTGCGGCATGCAGTCGTCCGCCAACGGGGCGAGCACTTGGCGCTGGATACTGGTCGGCGATTCGGCGATCAGCAACTCCAGCGGCTCACCTTCGTAGAAGTGCCACAGTTCATCGGCATCGACCCGGTGCCAGCGACTGACTTGCCCTGCTGGCAGCAGAAACACGATCGCCGATGAGGCCAGGCGGCCGCCGGGCAGGCGCAGGCCCGATTCAAACAGCCGCCGGTAATAGCCGCCCTCAGGATGGGCCTGTAATTGCAGCTGGTCGATTAGCTGCGCGACACGGGGTTGCATCAGGCTTTTAGTGCGCTGATGAAGTCGGCCAACCAGGGCTCGGCATCCAGCTCGGGGCTGGCGGTTTCACTGGCATCCAGGCGCAACATCGGCAGCACCTCACGAATGCCTAATTCGGCATACAGCTCACGCACCTGCTCGCCGCCGCCGCAAAAAGTATCTCCATAACTGGAGTCACCCAGCGCCAACACCGCGCCCGGCAAGCCATGCCAGGCTGGTAGATGGTCACGAATGGCGAAGTACAGCGGCTGTAAGTTGTCCGGCAACTCGCCCATGCCGGTGGTCGAGGTCACCACCAAAAAGGCTTGCGGGGCAAAGGCCTGAACATCGGCCAATTGCGCACGCGGATTATGCCAAGTGTGCAATCCTGCGGCTTTCAGCAGCTTTTCGGCATGATGGGCAACTTCTTCGGCGGTGCCGTAGACCGAACCAGAAAGAATCGCGATGTTCATTACAACTCCAGAAACAGGCAAAAATAAGCAATATTATGCCGCAGTACAGAGTGCCCCCGGATGTTTTAAACTGCACATTACCCGCACGCCTTGGAGCCACTGATGATTAACGCCAAACTACTGCAACTGGTGATCAATGCCTCCAATGACGGCATTGTGGTGGCCGAGCAAGAGGGCGACGACAACATTCTGATCTATGCCAACACGGCGTTCGAGCGCCTCACCGGCTATAACGCCGAGGACATCCTCTATCAGGATTGCCGCTTTTTGCAGGCTGGCGATCGGCAACAGGCGGGGCTGGATGCCATCCGCACCGCCGTTAAAGAAAAACGTCCCTGCCGGCAAATAATCCGCAATTACCGCAAAGACGGCAGCGTGTTCTGGAATGAACTGTCGATTACCCCGGTATTTAACCAAGCCGACCAGCTGACGTATTTCATTGGCATACAGAAAGATGTCAGCGCTCAAGTGGCCGCCGAGCAGCGCGTTAGCGAGCTGCAAGAGCAAGTACAAGAACTGCGTGCCGAGTTAGCCGCACTTAAAATATGAACCTAACACCCACCGAAAGGTCTGGAACTTGCTTGTTCTTTTTTAACTGACCTTTCGCCAGAATTCCCTTATGTCGAAAAAAACCCTCCTCAGCCGCGATGAACTGGCCTATATCCAGCAGATTCTCGGCACCAGTCTGAGCAGTGGCTCACTGCCAATCCCAAGCTTTCGGGTTGATGGCGGCGCGACAGCTAACGCACTCTTGGCAGGGCTTGGCAAGCATTCCGAGCTGAAGCTTGAAGCCAATTTCGGCGAGCAGCGCCTGAGTTTCCCACTGCAATTGGTGGAGGACGAGTTTCATGCGCTGCACTTAGAACTCGGCGCTCCCGGCATCTTCCAGCAAGGCGCAGTACAACGCTCTTGGCGCCTCGTTTTAGAGCACCCGGTGACACTATTGAACGAAAACGGGCAAGAAAGCAGTCTGCGCGTCTACGAAATCTCCCCCAGCGGCGTATTGCTCGATAACCGTCAACAACACTCGCTGCCAGAAAACTTCAACCTCTGGCTGCCATTACCGGGACAAGAGCCGATCAGACTCTGCGGTCGCCGTGTGCGCCGCGTCTCCAAGCAACTAACCGCCTTTCGCCTGGACTTACTGCCGGGCAGTCATGGCGAGCGCCTGCGGCACTTCCTCTTCCAGCAGCACCGCTTGCAACATCCGCAACTGCAACAACGCGCGTAACTGCGCTGGCAGATAATTTGCGCAAAAAAAATCCGACAGCCAAAGACACAGCTGTCGGAGAGCGCAAAAGGGCGAAAAAGGGCGAAAAAGCGCCAAGCCTGTCGCAGCAGACATGGCTGGAGAGTCCGTTAGGCGGCAAATTCCTCGTCAGTGAAGGCCATCAAGCTGGCTTTGCCGGCTGTGACCTCTGCCAGCAAACCGCTACTTTCGGTGAGCACGCGGCTCATATAAAAGTCCGCCGACTTAACCTTGGCCGAGTAAAACGCCGTTTCACTGCTGCCGGCTGCGAGCTGCTGTTGCGCCACTGCGGCCATTCGCGCCCAGAACCAAGCCAAACTGACCAACGCAAACAAACGCAGGTATGGGGTAGCCGCAGCAGCAGCCTGTTCGGGGTCTTGCATACCATGGCTGACGATCCACAGCGTGGCCTGCTGCAGTTGTTTGAATGCTTGTGCCACCGCCACCGCATGGGGATCATTCGGCTGCGCCTGCAGCCAGGCCTCGATCAAGGCAAAGAAGCTGCGTACGGCGCGCCCACCGCCCAAGCCTAATTTACGCCCCACCAGGTCCAGCGCTTGAATGCCGTTGGTGCCTTCGTAAATACGGGTAATACGCGAGTCACGCACCAGCTGCTCGATGCCCCAATCTTGCGTATAGCCAGAGCCGCCCAACACTTGCAGGCCATCGTTGGCGCAATTAAAACCCTCGTCGGTTAAGAACGACTTAACCACCGGGGTCAGCAGCTGCAGCAGGTCATCGGCGCGTTCACGGACTTCGGGGTCTTGATGCTGATGGGCCACATCCATCTGCAAGCCGGTGAAGTACGCTAACGCCCGGCAACCTTCAATCATCACCTTCTGGCGCAGCAAGTTACGCCGCACATCGGGATGCACCATGATCGAGTCGGCCGGCTTATCCGCCATTTTAGCGCCGGACAATGCCCGACCTTGCAGGCGCTCACGGGCAAAGCCCAGGCTGATCTGATAGGCGTTTTCGGCAATCCCCAAGCCCTGCATGCCAACCATCAGGCGTGCCGAGTTCATCATGGTAAACATGCAGCGCATGCCCTTGTTCGGCTCACCAATCAACCAGCCTTGCGCACCTTCAAAGTTCATCACGCAGGTGGCCGAGCCCTTGATGCCCATTTTGTGCTCAAGGCCGCCGCAAAAAGCGCTGTTACGGGTGCCGCTGGCCAAGAACTTGGGCACCAAAAATAAGGAAATACCTTTCACGCTGTCTGGTGCGTCGGGCAGTTTGGCCAGTACCAAGTGCATGATGTTGTCGGCAAGATCATGCTCGCCGCCGGTGATCCAGATTTTCGTCCCGCTGATGGCGTAGCTGCCATCAACATTTGGCAGTGCACGGGTGCGGATCAGACCAAGGTCGGTGCCGCACTGCGGCTCGGTCAGGCACATGGTGCCGGTCCACTCGCCACTGATCAGCTTGGGCAGATACTGCTCTTGCTGCTCACGGGTGCCGTGGGCGGTCAGGGCGTTAATCGCACCGTGGGTAAGCCCTGGATACATACCGAGCGACAGGTTGGCCGAGCAGACCATTTCCTCGACCATCATGTTCAGTACATGGGGTAAGCCCTGACCACCAAACTCAGGCTCGCAGGCCAAGGCGGTCCAGCCGCCCTGAGCAAATTGTTGATAGGCACCGCGAAAACCGTCCGGCACCTTGACCGCCTTGGTCTGCGGATCGTACTGACAACCTTGCTGGTCGCCGCTGGCGTTGAGCGGTGCCAGCACGTTTTCCGCCAGCTTGGCGGCCTCTTCTAAAATGGCGCCACCGAGATCGTTACCGAACTCATGCTGATTAGGCAGCGTTTGCAAGGTGGCATAAGCATCGAGCACTTCATCGAAAACAAAGTGCATGTCACGCAACGGGGCACGGTATGTGGCCATCAAAAATCTCCTCAAAGCTGTACAAAAACAATATCCGTACAGCTTTTGTATAGCTTTTTGCGCCCACTGTGCAAGTCTTTTTTAACCCCACGACAAAACTATGCCCGCAGAGCAGCACACCAGCTGCCAACTCTATGCGTTGCAGGGCAGCCGATAAGATAAAAGTAAGGCAGGTAAAAGATGCCGCTAGCCAAGGACCAGGGCAGCGGCGGCAAGCAACGAGCGGTAATTAAGTGTCGAGATGACAGCGCAGCAATTGCTGCATGCGCTGCTGCAAACTAAGCCCATCGTTGCCCAAGCAAGCGACTGGCGAACCGCTCATTTGCTCGGCAGCCAGCTCCGAGACTTCACCCGCGATTGCCAGCGGACAGTCCAGGGTCAACGCCAAACGCGCCATGTGCCGGGCGAAATCGTTGGCCGGCGGATGATTGGAAAACAACACCAGCAACTGTGGCTGGAGTTTCTCGCAGACCAGGGTCAACTCCTCCAACGGCTGCCCTTGGGCCAGCACGGTCAGGGCAACAGTCGCATCGCCCAGCAGCAAACCGCAGACCAGCAATTCCAGCTCATGGCATTGCCCCGGCATGGCGGCCAACACCACCCGCACCTCACTGGTGCCTCGCGCCAACTGCAGGCGTTGCAAGGCGCGGGCGCGCAGGAAACTGTCGTAAAACAACCACTCACTGCTGCGCCCAAACTCGCTTTGACGCAACCTCAATTGCTGCCACAGCGGCATCAGCACATCCTGAAACGCCACTGTAAGAGGGTAATTAGAGAAGACTTGCCCGTACACCTGCTCCAATCGCAGCTGATCAAAGTCATGCAGCGCGCCACGCAGCTGCTCTTGCCACTCGCCCCATTCACCGCTGGCGATGGCCGGCGAAACCGGCGCGGCGCGGGTTTGCGCCAACTCATTACGCTGTAAGATTTTGCCGACCTTACTCACCGCAACGCCGCGCTCAAGCCACGCCAAAATGCTGCGAATGGCCTCAATATTGGCCTGCGAGTACAGCCGATGACCGCTCTCGGTTCGCGTCGGCTGAATCAACCCGTAACGGCGCTCCCAAGCGCGCAACGTCACCGGATTAACCCCGGTGAGGCGCGACACTTCGCGAATCGGGAACAACTCTTCTTGCTTGAGCGCCGTCGAGACGAGGGCTAAAGCAGCAAGTTCAGTCATGGCGGTCTTTGCTCAATTTACGTTACAGGCATTGTACAACAGAGAATAGCCGACTCATGCTGTACAAAACCTATACAGGATAAGTACCCGCACAGCCCACCCCTAGAACACTGCCGGCATGCAAGCTGCGCCAATGGCAACACAGTTAAAGTCTGGCGGCCAGTTGCTGCCTTCAGTAAAGCCATCCGGTTGGCAGCCCGGTGCTGGAGTTGAATATGTCTGTGGCAGCGCTGCATCGGTTTTTTGGCCTGCTCAGGCCGAATTCGTTGTGATTGCCACACCCGAACGGCAGCTACACGGCGAAATAAACCCTAACCGTGACAACAGAAAATAAAAATACCTATACAAAAATATCGAGAGCGTACAATGCGAAAACAACCATAGATCCGGCCACGCAGGCCGTCTAGCCGACATGAGACGCTAAAAACCCCGGCCATAATCAGTACCTACACCCGAGCAACTATTGTACAAAACTAACAACTGGTATAAGTTTGCAACCATTACGAGGGGCATCGCTTATACCCCCGACTTTTTGCGAGGTTGCCATGGGCCAGACATCCGCCCCCATCCTACTCACTGGGGCCAGCCAGCGTGTCGGCTTGCATTGCGCGTTGCGTCTGCTGGATGACGGCCACCAAGTCATCGTCAGCTATCGCACCGAGCGTGAGGGTTTAGCCTTACTGCGCCAGCGCGGTGCGCTGACCCTACCTGCTGATTTTTCCAGCGAAACCGGGATTCTCAACTTCATCGAACACCTGCACAGCCAGACCGACAGCCTGCGCGCCATAGTCCACAACGCCTCCGACTGGCTGGCCGAAACCCCGGGCGATGAGGCGGCGGTTTTTCAACAGTTGTTTAGCGTACACATGCTCGCGCCCTACCTGATCAACCTGCATTGCCAGCCGCTGTTGCAGCGCTCAAGCCCGGCCGACATAGTCCACATCAGCGATGACGTGACCCGCACCGGCAGCGCCAAACACACGGCCTACAGCGCCAGCAAAGCCGGCCTCGACAACCTGACTCTGTCTTTAGCCGCGCGTTTTGCCCCGCAGATCAAGGTCAACGCTATCGCCCCGGCGCTGCTGCTGTTTAATCCAGACGACTCAGCCGATTACCGCAGCAAAGCCTTAAACAAATCGGCACTGGGCATCGAGCCCGGCCCCGAGGTGCTCTATCAAAGCCTGCGTTACCTGCTCGACAGCCCTTACGTAACCGGCACTACCTTGACGCTCAATGGCGGCCGCCACGTTAAATAAAGGCTATGTACCCGTTAGCTGTTGAGCGCAAAACGTAGGGCGAGCTTTAGCCCACCAGTTCTGTTGCGCTCCGATGCGGTGGGCTGAAGCCCACCCTACGAAACCGCTCTTCAATCCATAACGGCTGCAGAGCCAAAATAAATGGCCCACCGAGGAAACCCCCATGAATTCAGAACTGCCCGAACATTACCGCCAGATCTTGCTTGGCCTGGGCGAAAACCCCGAGCGCGAAGGCTTGCTCGACACCCCCAAGCGCGCCGCCAAGGCTATGCAGTACCTTTGCCACGGCTATGCACAAAGCGTCGATGAAATAGTCAATGGCGCGCTGTTCGCTTCCGACAATGACGAGATGGTGATAGTCAAAAACATCGAGCTGTATTCGTTGTGCGAACACCATATGTTGCCGTTTATCGGCAAGGCACATGTCGCCTACATTCCAACCGGCAAGGTGCTGGGGCTGTCGAAGATCGCGCGGATTGTCGACATGTTTGCCCGCCGCCTGCAGATCCAGGAAAACCTCACCCGACAAATCGCCGAGGCCATTGCCCAGGTCACCAACGCCGCCGGCGTGGCGGTGGTGATCGAAGCGCAACATATGTGCATGATGATGCGCGGCGTCGAGAAACAAAACTCGGTGATGAACACCTCGGTAATGCTCGGCGCCTTTCGCGAGTCGGCCAATACCCGGCAAGAATTTTTACAACTGATCGGCCGGAGCCACTGAACATGACCCAACTGCAACCAGGCATGGCGCGCATCCGCATTAAAGACCTCAGCGTGCGCACCTTTATAGGCATCAAAGAAGACGAGATCCTCAACAAGCAGGATGTGTTGATCAACCTGACCATCCTCTATCCCGCCATCGACGCCGTGCGTGACAACGATATCGACCATGCCCTGAACTACCGCACCATCACCAAGGCGATCATCCAGCACGTGGAAGGCAACCGCTTTGCCCTGCTCGAACGCCTGACCCAAGAACTGCTCGATCTGGTGATGGCGCACCCGGCGGTCTGCTACGCCGAAGTGGAAGTCGACAAGCCGCACGCCCTGCGCTTTGCTCAATCGGTGTCTATCACCCTCGCCGGCCAGCGCTAAACCCGCCAGCAGGCCGCCGACGATCAGCGATTGCAGCCGCCGGCCGACGCTTTTATCATCCGCGCCTGCTTGCCCACCGCCCATTGAGAGCACCGCCATGACCGAGCAAGAACGCCTCGAACTCGACGCCGCCGCCTTCCGCCAACTGGTGCAGCATTTGCGCTCACGGCCAGATGTGCAAAACATTGAGCTGATGAATCTGGCCGGCTTTTGCCGCAACTGTTTATCCAAGTGGTACAAAGCCGCCGCCGATGACCTGGGCGTCAGCGTCAACGTCGAGCAAGCCCGTGAAGAGATTTACGGTATGCCGTACGCCGAGTGGAAGAGCAAATACCAAAAAGAAGCCAGCGACGCGCAACAGGCGGCGTTTGCCAAGGTGCACAAGCCGTGAGCGCACTCAGCAGCTTTCGCGCCCAACTGCGCAACGATCAGCATCAGTTCAGCCAGACCCTGGCCTTTATTGCCGAATACTACGACTACCAGCCCAGCGCCTTCAGCAATGGCGCGGTGGAAAATCCAGCCGGGCAAAATGAAGGCTCGTGCAAAACCCTGGGCTTGGCCCTGCTGGAAGGTTTTAGTCTGGAAGAGACCTTGCTGGCCTTCGGCGAACACTACCGCGCCGTACTCGCCACCCCAGCAGGCAACGACCACGGCAATATCCGCGCCCTGATCGACAGCGGCTTAACTGCGGTACGCTTTACCCAACCAAGCCTGCAGGCCAAGGCTTAACCTCGGCGACATTGGCGCACAGTTGCAACGCGACGAAGCGCCGCCTGTTCACCCAGCCCTGAGACCAACCAACATGGGCGCCTCCTTGCGCAGCAACCTTTACGCCCTGTTACTGCTCAGCACTTATGCCGGGGCCGACACGAGCCCAACGCCGGTTCTGCAGGCCAATCAACTGCACTTCATCAGCGCCAATGCAGAATTTACCTTACTGCATGAGATGGGCCACTTACTGATCAGTGAGCTGCAATTGCCGGTGCTCGGCCGCGAGGAAGATGCCGCCGACCAGCTGGGCTTTATGGGCTTATTTCTGCTGGCCGACAAACAACGCGACCGGGATTTTTACGCCAAATTGCTCGACGTCGCCGACTACTGGCGCCTCGAATGGCAGAGACCCAAGCAGCCTGATGAGGAAGTCTACGCCTGGGACAGCCACGGCCTGGACGCGCAGCGTTTCTACAACTTTGCCTGCCTGGCCTACGGCAGTGATCCCAAGCACCTGGAGTGGATTATCAGCGCCACCGGACTGCCCGATGAACGTGCGTTTTACTGCCCAGAGGAATACCAACAGGTCGCGCACGCGGTTAACTGGCTCGAACAGCATTTTCGCCGCCCTGCTGGCACGCCCATACAGCATCACATTCAAGTGATTTACGACCCGCCACCGAAAAGCCTTCGCCATGGCGCGCAAATGCTCGCCAAAGTGCGCGCCAGTGGCGAACTCGAAGCCGTGGCCAAACGCGCCAGTGAAACCTTTGCCCTTCCCCGTGGACTAACCCTGCGACTGACCAGTTGTGGCGCCGCCGACGCTTGGTACAACCGCCAAAGTGGCGAGCTAACCCTGTGCTATGAGCGCCTTGCGCATTTTCAACAATTAGCCCAACAACTGCCCCGTTTGCGTGCCAGCGAGAGCCAGCAAATCAGCCCAGCGGCCACTCGCCAGCAGCAACCTTAGCGCCACCAGGCAACTGCAGTGGCATTGCTATACTGCCCCTGCAGCCCTATCGGATATCTCCTGGTATGACCTTACGCAAACGCCTGCTTTGGTTATTCACCCCATTACTAGCGCTAACGTTGGTGTTTGCTTATGGCCTGTCGGAACGCATTTTACTCAGCCGTTTCGACGTACAAGACCGCGTCCTGCTGCTCAATGATGTCGAGCGCCTGCGCAGTCGTTTAGACACCCTGGTGACGCGCAACCTCGACCTGCTCAAAACCTACTCCGAATGGGATGACAGCTACGAGTTTATGCAAGGCAAGAAACCGGACTTTGTGCGCAGCAACATGGACGAACAATCCCTGGCCTTGCTCGGCTTTGATTTTATGGTTTACCTCGACCTCAAGGGCCAGGTGGTTACCGAGCAATGGCAACCCCCAGAGCTGGAGCAAATGCTCAGCACCGGCAGCCTGCGCCCCAGCAGTTACGAGGGTCTGCGCAGCGACATACTGCAGCTGGGCATACAACTCTCCCAGCAAAGTGCCGCCGAGCAAAACGTGGATGGCCGTGGCCAACTGCTGATGCTGCAAGGCACGCCGCTGTTACTGGTGGCCAGCCCCATCACCGACAGCCAAAGCTACTCCGCGCCCATTGGCACCTTGATCGCCGGTCATTTTATCGATGCTGAGCGCTTTGAAAGCCTGCAAAGCCAGGTCGACGGTAAGTTGCAACTGACCGAACCGACCAGCGAAACCCTGCACTGGCACACCCTGACAATGCCGGCCGACAGCAGTTTGAGCGGCCTGAAAATCAGCCCGAGGCGCCTGCTCGACAACCAACATCAACAACTCGACCTGCAATTTAGCAACCAACTCAACCAACCCGACCTGGCGTTACGCATCAACGAGACGCGGCGTCTGCGCCAAGAGGGCCAGCAAGCTATTTGGTTCTTTCTGCTGCTGACAGTCACAGTCGGCGTACTGGCGCTGCTGCTGATTTACCTGAGCCTGGAGTTTTGGGTGTTGCGCCGCCTGCAGCGGATTCACCGCGAGGTCACCCTGATCGGCGCCAGCAGCCAACTGCCGCGCTTGGCCGACCAGGGCAACGATGAACTCGGCCAGCTGGCCCGCGCCCTGAACAACATGTTCGAGCGCCTGAGCCAAAGCGAATCGCGCGAACAACTGATTCTTGACTCGATCAACGAGGGTTATTTTGAAGTCGATACCAGCGGCAAGCTGATCAGCGCCAACGACGCCCTGGCGAATATTTTTGGCTACAGCCGTGGCGAACTGCAAGGCCGCGACTTCAAGCAAATCCTTAACGAGGATGACACCCAGCGCACGCAACACTTACTGCAACAGCTTGCCCAGGGCAGCAGCGATAACATCCTGGCCTGCCAATTCAAACGCCGCGACGGCAGCTTCGGCCACTTTGAGGCGCGCCTGGCGGCCATGCATGACCACCTGGAGCAAATCATTGGTTGGCGCGGCATCGTGCGCGACACCAGCGAGCAAATGGCCTATCAGAACCAACTGATCGACATGGCCTACCGCGACCCGCTAACCGGCTTGGGCAACCGCAAAGCCTTTGGCGAACAATTGCAAAGCTGCCTGGAACAGATGCAGCGCAAGCAACAAACACTGGCGCTGCTGTACCTGGACCTAGACCACTTCAAGGAAGTGAACGACCAATTTGGCCATGACA
The DNA here is from genome assembly GCA_019747155.1 of Pseudomonadaceae bacterium. GTDB lineage: Bacteria > Pseudomonadota > Gammaproteobacteria > Pseudomonadales > Pseudomonadaceae > Aquipseudomonas. The sequence goes on along the minus strand of JAIERD010000052.1, from coordinate 1,755 downwards.
TTGGCGATTTACTGCTGCAAACCATTGCCGAGCGGCTGCGTAACTCATTGCGCCAGCCCGACTGGGCCTATCGTTTAGGTGGCGACGAGTTCACCGTACTGCTGCCCGAAGCCGATCAGCAAACCGCGCTGAAACTCGCCGAGCGACTGATCAGCCGCCTCAGTCAGCCGTTCAAACACGGCGAGGTGCTGATCGACTTTGTCACCCCCAGCATCGGCATTGCCCTCTACCCAGAGCATGCCAAATACGCGGAAGGCCTGATTAAAGCCGCCGACATCGCCATGTACGAAGCCAAGCAACAGCGCAATCGCGCTTGCGTCTATCAGCCGGCCAAGCTTTCCCCATCCGAGTAAAACCGCTAAGGTCGCGCGGTCATCCTCTTTTGGAATACCGCCATGACCGCCCCGCTACTCTCTGGCCCGCAATACCTACGCGAAGGCCTCAAGTTGATCCTCAGCCCCGGTCTGCGACTGTTTGTATTGTTGCCGCTGGCGATTAACTTACTGGTGTTTGTCGGTTTAATCGTCGTCTCGCTGCAACAGTTCAACGGCTGGGTCGAGGCATTTATGCCCAACCTGCCGAGCTGGCTGAGCTTTCTTGAATACATCCTCTGGCCACTGTTTGTGCTGCTGGTACTGCTGATGGTGTTTTTCAGCTTTAACCTGCTGGCCAATATCATTGCCGCGCCCTTTAACGGTTTTCTGGCCGAGAAGGTCGAGATAGTCGCCCGTGGCGAAGACAACTTCCCGGCTTTTAGCTGGAGCGAACTGACTGCCATGGTGCCGCGCACCATGGGCCGGGAGCTGCGCAAGTTGAGCTACTTTTTGCCGCGCAGCATTGGCCTGCTGATTCTGTCGTTTATCCCGGTACTGAACATTGCCGCCGCACCGCTGTGGCTGCTGTTTGGCGTGTGGATGATGGCCGTGCAGTACATCGACTACCCGGCCGACAACAACAAAGTCAGCTGGGACGAAATGCTCGCTTGGCTACGCGCAAAGCGCTGGCAGAGCCTGGGGTTTGGCGGCATCACCTATTTGGCGCTGCTGATCCCTTTCGTCAACATCCTGATGATGCCGGCTGCGGTGGCCGGTGCCACGTTGTTTTGGGTGCGCGAGCGCGACGCAGCAGCACCTCAGCCTTAACCACTGATTGCCCAACGGCGCTCGCGGCAGGCTCGCACTGCCGGCGTTGCCGTTACACTTAGCGTCAATTATCAAAGCCCAGCTTACGAGAGCAGAACATGAGCAGTGAACACAGCGTAAACGGCAACATCGTGTCCCAAATTAAAGGCGAGTGGTGGGTCTGCCGCGAAAAGGGCGAGCAGATTGCCGGCCCTTTCAGCTCCGAAACCCTGGCCCGCGAAGTGGCCGCCGTACTGCAAGACCAACCCGCCCCACCACCGCGTCGGCGCAACGCCTGAGGCCTAAACCGGCCCTTCCAGACCACTGTCACAAAGTCGTAACCGCAACGTCACACTGACAACATGGCCGCAGCCGACACTGTGGCCATGACCGACTCCAGCCTGCATATCGCCCTGATCAGCGAAACCTTCCCACCCGAAACCAGTAGCCTGGCCAGCATCCTTGGCCGTCTATGTGCCGGCCTTAGCGCCCGCGGCCATCAGCTGCAAGTCGTCCGACCACGGCAAAGCAGCGACGCTAACCGGCACAGCGACGCCAAGTTGCTCCTCACCCACGGCTGGCCGCTACCCGGCTATCCCGGCCTGCAGTGGGGCTTGTCGGCGCGGCGCAAACT